>NZ_JBITLX010000003.1:0-153274 GCF_044465625.1 Actinoplanes sp. NPDC049599 | reverse complement strand
TCCGCTTGGCTCAGCGGTCCGCTCGGCTCGGCGGCTCGCTCGGCTCGGCGGCTCGCTCGGCTCGGCGGTCCGCTCGGCTCGGCGGTCCGCTCGGCTCGGCGGTCCGCTCGGCTCAGCGGCCCGGACGGCTGGCTCAGCGGATCGGGGGCCAGGCGGTCGGGCCGGCGATCTGGACGAAGGCGGATCCGTCCCAGCGGTAGGTGCGCTTCTGCTGCTGGTCCCAGTACCGGTCGGTCACGGTGACCACGAGCTTGCCGCCGGTGATCCGGACGTCGTCGTAGGCCGCCGCCAGCGGCCCGGCGTAACCGAGACCCACCCGCTGGTCGCCGCGGGCGGTGATCACGATCAGCTGGCCGGACGAGTCGCCGCTGTCCCCGCCGGCCGCGAAGCACTTCACATAGCGGACTGCCTCCGCCCGGCCGTCGCCGTCCAGGTCGCCGTAGACCGGAGCGTTCCCCTGGTAGGCGACGATGATCGTGCCCGGCCCCTGGTCGCCCGACTCCGGCCACTCGCCGTCGGTGAGCTTGGTCCGGCCCACCGGGCAGTCCTTGTCGTCCCGGTCGGACGGCAGCCGGATGGTGAAGTTGTTCCAGCCCACCTCCCGCAGATCCAGCGGGGCCGGGCTGTTCGACGACGAGGTCCTGCTCGTTGAGGTCGCGCTGGACGGCGCCTCGGTGGACGGCGGCTGACTCGGCGGCGGCGACGGCGTGGTCGGCGCGGACGCCGGTCCGGTAGCCGTGGTGGTGACCGTCGGCGGGTCGACCGGATGGTCCGGGCCGGGCCGATCCACCGGCCGGGTCGCGACGGCCACCCCGCCCAGCACGACCACGACGGCGGCGGCGGCCGTGGCGAGCACCACCCGGTTCCGGGTGCGCCGGCGGGCCCGCACCACGATGAGCTCCGCGGGTGGGGCGGTGAAGACCTCGTGCGCACTGTCGCGGTACGACGCCAGGGCGGCATCGGGCGTGTGGTCGGCCGGGGTCATGACTGCACCGCCTCTCCGGAGCCGTTCGCTGCTGTGCGCGGCGGGCCTGCCTCGCTGAGCTGCGCGGCCAGCTGTGCCCGGCCCCGGTGCAGCCACGACACCACCGTGCCCTTGGGCACCCCGAGCTCCGCGGCGATCTCCACGACCGGCAGGTCGGCGATGTGGTGCAGCACGATCACCCGGCGCTGACGCTCGGGCAGCCGGCGCAACGCCGCCACGAGCGCGACGTGATCGGGGTCGGCGCCCGGCGTGACCGCCGGCGGCGCCTGCTTGCGCAACACCCGGCCGGCGACGACGAGCCGGCGCAACCGGCTGGTGGCCAGGTTCCACGCGACCCGGCGCACCCACGCGACCGGGTCGTCGTACCGGTGGATGTCGGACCACCGCTGCCAGGCGCGCAGGAACGCCTCCTGAACCAGGTCCTCGGCCTCGGCGCGATCGTTGAGGTAGGCGTGCACCTGGGCGCAGACCCGGCCGTACCAGGTCTGGTAGAACCGGTCGAAACCGGCCCGGCCGTCCAGCGCGGACGCCGGCTCGGGCAGCACGGCCCGCAAGGGTCGCTGCCGGCCGGCGTCGCCGCCCGGCTCGTCTTCCTGCACTGTCACTCCCGCCGCGCTGCCCTTCCCGGTGCCGATACCCACACGCGCGGACGCCCCGGCCGATTGCATCCGGTGACAACTTCCACAGCGGCGCAAGCCACCAGATCGGGTCAGCGTGTCCTGAGCATGACTCAAGCCGGCCACAAAGGACTCACCGCGGTGGTCCTCGTCCTCACCGCGCTGCTCACCGGCGGCTGCACCCGGTCGGCGGTGCCCGACGCTTCCGCCGTTCCGAACGGCACACCGTCGGCGGTGCCTGACGCTTCCGCTGTTCCGAGCGGCACACCGTCGGCCGCCGGCACCACTTCGGCGGCGGTGGACGTGCGGCGGGTCGATTGGGCGAGCGCGACGATCCGGCTGCCGGACGGGCGCGACGACAAGGACTGCCCGGTCGGCGCGTCACCCTGACCGACGGGAGGTGGGCGGGCAATAGCGGGCCGGGCGAGATCCGCGGCAGCTACCGCGACGGTCCCGCGACCTACGGCGACCTGGACGGCGACGGCCGCGCCGAGGCGGTGGTGCACGTGTCGTGCTGGGCCGCGGGCGGGGACAGCGGTGACTCCTCGGGCCAGCTCCTGGTGGTGAACGGACGGAGCGGGTCGTTGCGGGGGATGGGGTACGTGGGGCCGCTGGCGCAGGTCTACGGGAGCTTGCGGATCTCGGAGGGGCGGCTCCGGGTGACGGTCACGCGGAAGTACAGCGACGTGCGCCAGGTGCGGACGTACGAGTGGGACGGGCGACGGTTCACCCAGGTCGACGGCCCGACGGAGGTCCCCGGCCGGTAGGCGCCGCGGGTCTCTCAGGGCGGCGGCAGCAGGCCGGCCAGCCCTTCGGCCGCGCGGGAGGGGACGAACTCGGTGACCGCGTACTCGGCGATGCCCCGCTGGTGGAACGGGTCCGCCGCCAGCCGGCTGTTCAGGTCGCCGCGGGAGAGGCCGTGCGCCAGGATCACGCCGCCGATCCGGGGGACCCGGGGGCCGGAGGCGACGAAGACCCCGTCTGCGTACTGCCGATCCAGCCAGGTGATGTGGGCGGGCAGCGCCTCGTCCACCTGGGCGAGGTCGGCGCGGTAGGTCAGCGTCACCACGAACATGCTCACTCCTGCACTGCGGGCTGCGGCTCGCCGTCCGCGAAGGTGAAGGCGAAGGTGCCGGCTTCGATGCGGTCGATCAGCCCGCCGATGTCATCGCCCTGCCGGATGCCGTTCGCCCAGCCGTCGCTGGTGGTGTCGAGCAGCAGCACCGGCGCCGGGTCGCCGCGCAGGTCGAGCACGAGCTGTTCCCGGGAGCCGTCGCCGCCGATGATCGCGATGCCGGGGTGCGCGTCGGTGGCTTCCTCCCAGGCCTCGTGGAGCTCGAGCATGTCGCGGGGCGTGTTGAGCGAGACGTAGGCGCCGGTGTCCATCCACCCTCGACGGAACCAGGACCCGCCCTGGAGATAGGCGCGCCACGCGCTGGGCAGGGGCCGGCCCAGCGCCTCCTCGGCGGCGGTGAACGCCTGGTCGTGCACCGGCCCGCGGTATTCGGCCTGCTCGGTGATCGCGCCGACGATGTGGGCGTTCAGCTCGGCCAGCTCCGCGGCGGGGATCCAGTACTCCAGGACGTCGCGGCCGCCGGCCTGGTGCACCTCGTATCGGTCGAGGTAGGCACGGTCCACCTCGAACCGGGTCACGTAGCCCACCCCCTCGGCCGGCACGTTCCACTCGCGGGCGATCTTCGTTGCGTACCACCGGTTGCAGACCGGGTAGAAGATCGGCTGGTCCGGCAGGCGGGGCGGCCAGGCCCGCCACCCGGAGGCCGCCACGAGGTCGAGCTCGGCCTGGCCGGTGGGCCGCCACAGAGTGATCGTGCGCGAGCCGCCGATGGTGGTCTCCCCTTCCGTGCCGGTCGCCGGGTCAGCCGGAGGCGTTGCCGGTCAGGTTCCAGGACGCCAGGCGCAGGGCCGGGGCCGTGTAGCGGACCCCGGACCAGCGGTCGGGCAGGGCGACCGCCTCCGCGCCCACGCCCAGCACCGCCCCCGGGCCCAGCGCCTGCGGATACGACTGGGTGAAGCGCATGTTGCCCACCGCCGCCGTCACCTCGCCGTCCTCGACCAGCCAGACGCCGTTGCGGGTCAGGCCCGTGATGACCAGGCTCTTCTGGTCGAGCACCCGGGTGTACCAGAAGTCGGTGATCAGCAGGCCCCGGCGCAGGCCGCCGACCAGGGCGCGGGCCGAGGCCGCGGTCGGGCCCTCGCCGTTCTCCGGTGCGCCGGCGCCGACCGCCCCCGGCGCCAGGCGCAGGTTGGTGGCGATCGGGCCCCACGACCGCGACGCCGCGCCCCCGTGCCCGGTCGACGTCGCGCCCGCCTCGGCCGCCGAGGTGCGGTCGTGACTGACCGCGGTGGTCGTGCCGTTGTCCACCAGGAGCAGCGTGTCGCGGGGTGTGCCCTCCAGGTCGAACGGCAGCATCGCGCCCAGCGGCTCGTCGGTGATGGTCACCGCCTCGTCGAACTGCTGGGTGCCCAGCTCCGCGAACGACTGGTGCTGGGCGAACGCCTTGCCGTTGAAGCCGAAGGTCGCCAGGTTGTCGAGGATGTCGGCCACCGCTGTCGGCTCCAGGACCACCTCGTAGCGGCCCGGCGGCAGCTCGATCGGCCGCCCGCCCGCCCGGGCCTTCGCCGCCGCGCGGGTGCCCAGGGCAGCGCCGTCCAGGTCGGCCAGGCGGCCGGCGGCCCGGCGGGCCACGCCGTCCGCGCCGTCGAGGCGGGCGATGCCGTCCATCGCGGCCTCCGCTGCCCGGCCCTCGACCGCCTGGCCGGCGGTGTTCGCGAAGCCGCCCGAGGCGTACGCCGTGCGGCAGAAGCCGGCCGTCTCCAGGCCGCCGGCCGCCCGGACGAAGTCGCGGACGCGTTCGGCGCGCTCGTGCGGGCCCGCGGCAGCGGTCGCCTGGTCGAAGCCCGGGGTGGCGCGCAGCGGGGCCGGCCGGGTCAGGCCGGGCCACGCGTGGTCGGGCGGGGAGAGCCGGGACGCCGCGACGGTGCGCTCGACCAGGGACTCCAGCCCGGCCGCGGTGGTCACGGTGGTGGAGCCGGCGGCCGTCCGCCCGTCCAGGTGCAGCCGCAGGCGCACGGTGGTGGTGGCGTCTGCGACGTTCTGGTGGATCGCGGAGTTGGCGAAGCGGGTCAGCGCCTCGGCGGAGTGCTCCGCGATGACCTCGGCCTCGGCGCCCGTCCCGGCGAGCCGCCGGGTCAGCTCGACGACCCGGCCGGCCAGATCAAGCTCGGCGCTCATGCGCACCCCCGGCCGGTGTCAACGGCGGCCTGCTCGTTTGCGGTCATCCCCGCACCCCCACGCGGACGTTGGTGAAGCGGGCCGGTGCGGCCGGGTGGCCGGTGTGCCCGATCTGGCCGGGCTGGCCCTTGCCGCAGTTCGGTGTGCCCCAGGCGACGGACTCCGAGGAGAGCATGTCCATCGACTGCCAGAACTTCGGGCCGATCCCGGTATACGTCGGGTTGCGCAGCATCCGCCCGCGCTTGCCGTTCTTGACCTCGTATCCGATCTCGCAGCCGAACTGGAAGTTGAGCCGGCGGTCGTCGATCGACCAGGAGCGGTTGATGTCCATCAGCACGCCGTCGTCGGTGGCCGCGATGATCTCGTCGAGGGTGTGCGGGCCCGGCTCCAGGCCGACGTTGGTCATCCGGACCATCGGCAGCCGCGCCCAGCCGTCCGAGCGGACGCTGCCGGCGTAGTCCAGCCCGGCCATCGCCGCGGAGTCGCGGCCGGCCAGCACGCCCACCCAGCGGCCGTTGCGGACGGCGTCGCGCTTGACCGCCGGTGAGCCCTCGTCGTCGTAACCGAAGCTGCCCAGCGCGCCCGGGATCGTCGGGTCGATGGTGATGTTCATCAGGTCGGAGCCGTATCGCAGGCTGCCGAGCTGGTCCAGGTCGAGCCAGGAGGTGCCGGCGAAGGCGGCCTCCCAGCCGAGGATGCGGTCCAGCTCGATGGCGTGCCCGACGGACTCGTGGATCTGCAGGGCCAGCTGCTCACCGCCGAGGATCAGCGTGGTCTCGCCGGACGGGCAGAGCGGGGCGGTCAGCAGCGCCCGCGCCTCGTCGGCCATCCGGGCGGCGTTGTCGGTCAGCGCCAGCTCGTCGACCAGCTCCCAGCCGCGGGTGCCGTACTGCCCGCGGTGCGAGGGCCAGGACCGGCGCTGGATCTCGCCGTCGCCGTATGCGCTCGCCGTGATGCCCGCGCCGCACTCGCGGATGTGCTGGTCGATGCGGTGGCCGTCGCTGGAGGCGAACCACTTGCGGGTGTCCCAGATCTGGTAGATGCCCTCGGCCAGGTCGGCGCCCGCGTCGCGGGCCGCCGCGGTGGCGGCGACCAGCAGATCGCCCTTGACCGACAGCGGCACCGAGAGCGGGTCGATCTCGCACCGGCTGGCCCAGCTCGCGGCGCCGGCGCCGGCCGGGACCAGGTCGATCGGCGGACCGGGGACCAGCGCGCTGGCGGCGGCGATCTCGGCGGCCCGGCGGCCGGCCGCGCGGGCGGCGGCGTCGGACAGGTCGGGCACGGCGTAGAAGCCCCAGCTCGACCCCACCAGCGCCCGCACGCCGATGCCCGCGCTCTCGTCGGAGCTGAGATCCTCGACCTCGCCGTCCCGGGCGCTCATGGTCTCGGTGCGGCGCAGCATCACCCTGGCGTCGGCATATCGGGCCCCGGCGTCGAGGGCTGCCTGCACCGCCGCGCCGGCCTCGTCGAAGTGATCCACGCTCATGTCGGAGACCCTAGGCGACCCCACCGACATTCTCCGCCCGAGTGGCCCGGAGGCCTCACATCGGGTGCGGATCGGCCGACCATAGGGCCATGGGAAACAGGGACCACCGATGAACCGCCTGCCGGTGCTGGTGTCGCCGTACGGTCCCCATGCCGCCCTCGCGCTGCACGTGCACGGGCTGACCATCCGAGGTCACCACGCCGAGACGCTGCTCGCCGCCGACGAGGCGGAAGCGATCACGCTGATGCTCGGCGACCATCGCACCCACCGGGTCAGCCGGCTGGGCCGGATGTACGCCCTGAGCGCCCTCGGCCGGCTGGACGAGGCCCTGGGCATCGCCGAGGCCCTGGTCGCCGCCCAGCCCACGCTGGGCGGACCCAGGGCCACCGACGCCAAGATCATGGCGGACACCGCCGAGGTGCTGATCCACCTGGGCCGCATCGACGACGGGCTGCACTACGTCGCCCGGGCGATGGCCGTGCTGGACGTGGCGCCGCGCAAGGGCCTGCGGTACTTCTCCGCCATGTCCTCGCTGGGTGAGGCGGCCCGCGGCGCCGAGCTCTTCGAACTCGCCGACGATGCCATGCGCCGCTGCCTGGAGTCGTTCGAGACCCCGGACGACCTGTACCGCTCCGCCGCCGAGCTGACCCATGCCGAGCTGTGGCTGGAGTGGGCGCTGCGGCTGGAGCAGGTGGGCCGTGCGGAGGAGGCGGCGGGCCTGATCGACAAGAGCGTGGCGGTGCTGCAGTTCTGGATCGACCAGGGCATCGACTCCCCGGTCGGCACCGCGGCACTCGCGGTCTGCCACGCCAAGACCGGCCGCACCGCGGAGGCGTTCGCCCTGGTCGACGAGTTGTTGCCGAGCATGCGCGCGGCCGGCCAGCACCACGAGGCCCGACTGCTGCACCTCGCGCACGGGCTGGCCCTGCGGGCCACCGGCGAGTGGCGGGCCGCCCGCCGGGAGTTCCGGGCCGCGCTGGAACTCTCGGTCCTGCGGTCCCAGCGCCTGCTCTTCCAGTACGAGCTGGCGATCACCGCCGTCCTGGAGTTCCCCGGCGACGCCACCCAGGCGGTCCTCGAGTCGCTGCGCAGCCACGTCGAGGCGCTGTGGCAGCTGCGGCTGGACCGGCGCACGATGCTGCGGCAGGCGTACCGCCGGGTGGAGCTGGAGGCGGCACGCACGACCGCGGACCTGGCCGCCACCTCGGACGCGCTGACCGGGCTGGGCAACCGGCGGATGTTCGACCGCCGGATCGACACGGTCGCGGACGGGGGCTCGCTGCTGCTGATCGACGTGGACCGGTTCAAGGACATCAACGACCGCTACTCGCACGGCGTCGGCGACCGGGTGCTGGGCGAGATCGCCGCGGTGCTGCGCTCACACTGCCGCCAGGACGAGGTGGCGATCCGCTTCGGCGGTGACGAGTTCGCCATGTTCCTGTCCACCGGCGAGCACGAGGCCCGGCAGGTCGCCGAGCGGATCCGCCGGGTGATCCTGGCCCGCGACTGGAGCACGATCGCGCCGGAGCTGACGGTGACGCTGAGCATGGGCCTGGCAGCCTGCCACGCGGGCGAGCCGGGCCGGGACCTGTACGACCGCGCGGACGCCCACCTCTACACCGCCAAACGAGCCGGCCGCAACCAGCTGGCCGCCGCCTAATCCGGCGGCAGCAGGTCCTCGGGGACGAGATCGGCGGTCAAGGGCTCATCCAGATGGAGCACCTCGCCGGGCCTGGTGACCGAGCGCTCGACGTAGTGGTTGCCGGACAGCTGGTACAGGTGCAGGGCGGCGCTCTCCTGCTCGACCAGGAGATACCACGGGATGCCGGCCGCCGCGTAGTAGTGCATCTTGAGGACTCTGTCGGCCGAAGCGTTGGACGGCGAGACAATCTCGCAGATCAACACCACGGCACCGGCGTCGATGACCAGTTCCTTGAAGTCGATCTTTCCGGTGACCACCAGGTCGGGGATCGGGATCCGGCCGGGCTGTAGCCGCACGTTGACAGCCTCGTGGACGTACAGCCCGGCGGTGCGGGCTGCGGTCCGGAGCGCGAACTTGAGCTCGCTCGAGATGTGCTGGTGCTGAGGAGTGGGGGCGGGGGTCATGTACAGGCTCCCGTCGAAGAGTTCGACCCGCTTGGAAGTTTCACCGAGCGCGAAGAACTCCTCTTCTGTCACCGGCGTTCCCTGCTCCAGGATGGCGGAGATCATGGCCCCAGTTTCCCACATCGAGCCATGATCAGGCTGGTCAGAGATCGAGGCCGGTCACGCGGACGAGTTGCATCACCGATTGTTCGACGTAGCCCTGTGCCGACAGCATGTGGCTGTGCAGCAGCCCCCGCTCCGGTTCCGCCACCAGGTAGCACGGGATTCGCGCCTGGGCGTACGCGTGCATCTTCAGCGTCCAGTCCACCGTCGCGCTCGCCGTGGACGTGATCTCGCAGACCAGGCGCACCGACTGGGCCTCCACCAGCGGCTGGTCCAGGTCGATGGTGCCCGCGATGATCAGGTCCGGGACCGCGATCCGGCCCGGGCCCAGCCGCACCGGGACGCCGGAGATCACGTTCAGGTCGGTACGGTTCGCGCGCAGCGCGTTGGCCAGGGCGTTCAGGATCAGCTGGTGCCTCGGCGTGTCCCGGGGGCAGGTCAGTACGCCGCCGTCCCACAGCTCCGTGCGGGCCGAGGTCTCGCCGAGCTGGAGGTAATCCGACTCGGTCGTCGCCAGGGCTTCCATGGGCAGGCTGCGGCCGATCAGGGCTGACGTCATGCACACTCCCGGGTCACGAATGCGAGTTCTGCGGACAGGTCCCCGTCGGGGGAGAGCAGGAGCGTCGCCGGTGGGCTGACGCTGTGGTGCTGGTAGATGTCGGCGTTGTCGGTGTGGCTGCCCAGGTAGCGCTCGGCGAACGCGGGCGGCAGCGCGGTCCAGTCGGTGACCGGGTCGCGGGCCACGCCGCAGCGGAACACCTCGGGGCGGCGGGAGAGCGCCAGCGCCGCGAGCCAGCCACCGAGGCCGGTGCCGCGGACCGCCACCCGGGTCAGGTCCAGGTCGGGGTGTTTGCCGGTGAGGGTGTGCAGCGCGTCGATCTGGTCGGTCAGGGCCACGTCGGCGACCCGGCGGTAGACCACCTTCTCGAAGCTGGGCGCGACTCCCGGCGTACCCCTGGTGTCGACGCTGACCACGACGAAGCCGGCGTCGGCCCACCATTGCCGCTCCTGCCACCGGGCCGGGTCGGCCACCACCTGCTGGTGGCCCGGTCCCGCGCCCAGTTCCAGCAGCACCGGCAGCCGGGTGCCGGTGAAGTGGCCGGTGGGGTAGAGCACGGCGGACGGCAGGCGGCGGTCGGTCACGCGTTCCAGCACCGGCTCCGGCCGGTACGGCAGCGGCGCCGCCAGCGACGGCAGGGTCAGCACGTCGGCCCCGCCCCGGGCGACGGTCAGGTTGATGACCAGCACGTCGCCGCCGACCGTGGCGGTGTGCCAGCCCGGCGCCGCGGTCAGCCGGCGGGCCTTGGCGCCACCGCCGCCGAGCGCCGTGCGGACCGCGTAGACGTGCTGCTCGCCCGGCTCGCCGTCGGTGCCCTCGATGATCAGTTCCGGGCCGCCGGCCGGGCGGGGCAGCACCCCGGCGACCCGGCGCACGTAGAGGCCGGGCGGGGTGATCAGGCTGCCGTCGGCGAACAGGCAGCGGGCGTCGAAGCCGTCGTGGGCCAGCTCGCCGCCGACCAGCACGCGGCCGTCCGGCAGCTGCCGGGGGGTGCCGGGCACGGGCTCCACCCAGCGCGCGTCCGCGAGCTCGGCGTGCACCTGGGTCTCCCCGGTGCGCGGGTCGACGGAGAGCACCAGCCCGTGCTGCTGGGTCCGGCGCAGCACGGTGAGCAGGGCGTTGCCCGGGCCGCGCCAGTGCACGTCGACCAGATACGGGTAGGTCTCGCGGTCCCAGTGCACGTCGACCCAGCCGCCGTACAGGTCGAGCAGGTGCAGGCTGGCGGAGGCGCCGGCGCCGCGTACCGCCAGGATCTGGGTTCCGTCCGGGGCCCACCACCAGCCGCGGCGGCGGCCGAACTCGGCCGCCGCCGGCTCGGGCACACCCCAGGACACGCCGCTGCCCGGCTCCCCGGCCAGCAGCTGATCGTCACCGTCGGCGACCACCCGCAGGCAGCCGTCGGCGGTGACGTAGCCGATGTGCCGGCCGGTGGGATCCGGCCGCGGGTCCCGCACCGGTACGGCGGTAGCGACCGGTCCCGCCGCCGAGGACGCCAGCCGGCCCTCGTGTGCCCAGGCCAGCACGTCGAGCGAGGCCGAGCCCGCGTACGAGTCGACCGGCCCCGGGGTGATCTCGGTGAGCGCCGCGGTCGCCACGTTGAGCACCCACAGGGCCGGCGCCGGGCGCTGCGGGCCGGCGGAGCGCAGGAAGGCCACCCGCGCGCCGTCGTCACCGACCGTCAGGGCGTGCGGGGCGCCGAAGCGGAACCGCCCGGTGCGTTCCGCGAGCTCGGGATACTCCACGCCGACCAGCATCGCTGATCATTGCCCCCTCGCGCCCGGCAAACCGCTCACGCGGGGCCGGAGAAGGCTCGCGCGTAGAGTGGCGCCCGTGACGAATGCGCTGCCCGCACGCCGCCTCATGCTCGTGCACGCCCACCCCGACGACGAGGTCACCGGCACCGGAGCCACCATGGCCCGCT
Source organism: Actinoplanes sp. NPDC049599 (assembly GCF_044465625.1). Taxonomy (NCBI): domain Bacteria; kingdom Bacillati; phylum Actinomycetota; class Actinomycetes; order Micromonosporales; family Micromonosporaceae; genus Actinoplanes; species Actinoplanes sp. NPDC049599. The sequence goes on along the minus strand of NZ_JBITLX010000003.1, from coordinate 142,245 downwards.
ACGCCGCCGAGGGCGCCCTGGTGACCCTGGTGACCTGCACGCTGGGCGAGGAGGGCGAGATCCACGTGCCCGCGCTGGCCCAGCTCGAGGCCCGCCAGGCCGACCAGCTCGGCGGCTGGCGGATCGGCGAGCTGGAGCGGGCCTGTGCCGCGCTCGGCGTCACCGACCATCGCTTCCTCGGCGGCGCGGGCCGCTACCGCGATTCCGGGATGATGGGGCTGGAGACCAACCGGCACCCCCGGGCGTTCTGGCAGGCCGACCTCGAGGAGGCGGCCCAGCAGTGCCTGGAGATCATGCGGGAGATCCGCCCGCAGGTGCTCATCACCTACGACGACAACGGCTTCTACGGCCACCCCGACCACATCCAGGCGCACCGGGTGGCGATGCGCGCGGCGAAGCTGGCCGAGGCCGAGGGCTGCGGACCGGAGAAGATCTACTGGACCGCGATGCCGCTGAGCGTGCTCTCCGGTGGCATGGAGGCGTTCAAGGGGATGGACGACAACCCGTTCGCCGACGTGCAGAGCGTCGAGGACCTGCCGTTCGGCCACCCGGACGACGAGATCGCCGCCCGCATCGACGGCACCGACTTCTACGAGCAGAAGGTGGCCGCGATGCGCGCGCACGCCACCCAGATCCCGGACAACTCCTGGCTGTACGGCATCGCCGGCGACTTCGGCGGCGAGTTCATGGGTGTCGAGTACTTCACCCTGGCCAAGGGCGAGCGTGGCGAGGTGAGCGGCCCGCACAAGTGGGAGGACGACCTGTTCAGCAACGTGGTGGGGCGATGACGCTGGAGGCGCCCTCGGTGGAGACCCCCGCCGGCGAGCTGCCGCCCGCGCCGCCCCGCCCGGCCGTGGAGCTCGCGGTCCGGGTCGCCGGCGTGGTCATCGCCGTGCTGGCCGCGGGGCTCACCGCGGTCCTGGAGCTGTTCCTGTCCCCGCTGCGGCTCGGCGGGGTGCCGATCGGTGTGGCGGTGCCGGCGGCCGTGCTGGCCAACCTGGCGATCTCCTGGTTCGCCGTGACCACGGTGGGCCGGCGCTGGGCGCTGGCGCCGCCCTGGGCGGTCTGGACGCTGATCATGTTCTTCGCGGCGGGCACCCGGACCACCGAGGGCGACTACCTGATCAGCGCCGACGACTGGGTCGCGCTGGTGACGATCCTGGCCGGCAGCCTGACCTTCGCCGTATACACCTACAAGTTGATTTTGCGGCGGGCGCCTGTCACAAAGCAGTGACGACCGCTCGTGTTGTTTGTCGGTCCTGGGCCGCGGCCTGCACACTTGCGCCGTGTTCGCCTCTGAGACCCCCGCCGGACCGGCCCCCGCGACGGTGACGCCCCCGGCGGACGGCCCCGTCAACCGCAAGCGGATCGTCGCGGTCGGCACCGCCGCCGCCGTGCTGATCGCCGGGGCCGGCGCGGTCGCCTGGGCGTACGTCGGCGACGTGCCACGGGGCACCGCCATGCTCGGTGTGGATCTCGGCGGCAAGTCCCGCAGCGAGGCCGAGCGGGCGCTGACCGAGGCGGTCGGCCCGCGCACCGGCGACCCGGTGGCGGTGAACCTGGCCGGCACCCCGTTCTCGATCGAGGCCGCCGACCTCGCGCTGCGGCTGAACGTGGCGTCGAGTGTGGGCCGGGCGATCCGCGGCAACCCGCGGCTGGTCGGCGAGCGCACCGTGCCGCCGGTGATCGAGATGGACGAGGCGAAGCTGGAGCAGACGCTGCGCGGGCGGCTCGACCCGGCGAAGGTCACGCTGAAGAAGCCCGGGATCAGGTTCGCCGGGCTCACCCCGAAGCCCACGTACCCGGCCGCCGGCCAGGGCCTGGACCTGGCGACCGCCGCGTCCGCCGTCCGGCAGGCCTGGCTGGTCGGCGGCACCGCCACGGTCGCGCTGGTGACGATGCCGCCCGCGACCGGCAAGGAGCAGGTGGACGCGCTGATCGCGGACCTGGCCGAGCCGGCCGTCGCGGCGCCGGTCACGGTGACGGTGGGGGAGAAGTCGCTGACCCTGAGCCCGAAGGCGATCGCCCGCGGCCTGGTGTTCCGCGCCGACGACAACGGCCTGCTCACCCCGGCGATCGACGGCAAGAGGCTGCACGCCGCCGCGGCCAAGGAGTTCGCCGCGGTGGAGCGGGAGCCCGAGCAGGCCACGATCGCCGTGTCCGGCGGCAAGCCCAAGATCCTGGCCGGCACCCCCGGCGACATGGTCGACCTGGCCCGGCTCGGGCCGGCCCTGCTCGCGGTGCTGCCGAAGCCCGCGCCCCGCTCGGTCGCCGGGGTGCTGGTGAAGCAGGAGGCCGCGACCACCGAGGGTGACCTGGCCGCGCTGGGCGTCAAGGAGAAGGTCTCGACCTTCACCACCTATTTCACCGGCGGCAGCCGCTCCTCGCGCAGCCAGAACATCATGACCGTGGCCCGGGCCGTGGACGGCGCCGTGGTCCAGCCCGGCGAGACGTTCTCGCTGAACAAGCACACCGGTGAGCGGGACTACGCGGCCGGCTACAAGGACGCGCCGGTCATCGTCGGCGGCAAGCTGGAGCCCGGGGTCGGCGGCGGCGCCTCGCAGTTCACCACGACGCTGTTCAACGCCGCCTACTACGCCGGGCTCGAGGACGTCGAGCACAAGCCGCACTCGTTCTACTTCTCCCGCTATCCGGCGGTGATCGAGTCGACGATCTTCTACCCGACGCTCGATCTGAAGTTCAAGAACACCACGCCGTACGGGATCCTGATCGACACGTCGTACACCAGCAGGTCGGTGACGGTCTCGATGTGGAGCACCAAGGTCTACGACAGCGTGAAGACCGTCCGCAGCCCGCGCCGCAACGTCACCTCGCCGCCGACGATCTACCGGGAGCCGGGCCCGCGGTGCATCGCCACCAGCGGACTCCCAGGTTTCACCCAGGACGCGTGGCGCGTCATCCGCAAGGATGGCAAGGAGGTCGAGCGCGAGAAGTTCACCTGGCGCTACGATCCCGAGCCTAGATTCATCTGCGGCGTGCAGCCGTAGCCCGTCCGGGGAGGACGCATGAGGCAACGTTGGGTGCGGATCGTTTGGTTGGCCGCGGCGCTGTTCGCGATCAACGTGATCGCGCGACTGGTGATCCGCATCGGGTTCCACGACAACGACACGGCCGAGAACAGGGTCTCGATCATCATGTTCGCGGTGATCGGCATCGTGCTGGCGATCGTCACCTTCGTCCGAGCCCAGCGGGTCCCGCCGAGCACCTGGCTGCCCGAGCTGGGCGCCGCCGCGCTCGCCGGGATGCTGCTGACCATCCTGGTCGGGCCGTTCGTCAGCGGCGACAGCCCGTTCGCCGGCGGCGCCGGGAATTTCTTCTCCCAGGTGTGGCTCTACGGCGGCTTCGCCATCGTGGGCACGCTGCTCGGCTACTGGATCGCCACGATGCTGGGCCGCGACTACCGCTCCCGGTCGCTGGCCGCCTTCGCCCGGGCCAAGACCACCAAGCCGCGCCGGGTGGTGCGGCGCTGATCCGCTATCGCGGGGCCTCGCGGGTCAGGTAGGTGTGGTGGGTGGTGAAGCCCAGACCCTGGTAGAGGCCCACCGCGGCGGTGTTGCTCTCCTCCACCTGCAGGTAGGCGCGAACGGCGCCGCGCTGGGTCGCCCACTGGGCCACCGCGCGCATCACGTGCCGGCCCAGGCCGCGCCGGCGGGCCGCGGCCGCCGTCTGCACCAGCGAGACGCCGAGCCAGCGGCCCGGCCCGGGGCCGGTCACCGCGCCCCGGGCGACCCCGAGCAGGGTGCCGCTCTCGTCCTGCACGGAGGCGAAAACCACTTCCGGTACGGCGGTGAGCACGTGCCGCGCGGCGGCGGGGAGCGTGCCCTTGTGTGCCGAGACCATCGCCAGCCAGGCGTCCGTGGGGGTGTCGGCGAGCTCCACCGGGGGCAGGTCGCGCCGGGCCGCGATGTCGGCGACCAGTGACTGCACCGCGCCCGTCTGCACCAGCACCATCGGCCGCGCGGTCCAGCCACGGGCGTCGAGGGCGGCGTTGACCGGGGCGGCGAGCGGCATCGGAGTGTTGATCATGGGTAGCTGGCCCTTGGCCGCGTACCACTGCTCGACGGCGTCGATGGCCGCTTCGAGCGTGCGGTCCGGGTCGCCGACCGCGAGGGCGGCGTTGGCCCGGCCGGTCCAGTTCTCCGCCGCGCGCAGGATCCAGCTGCCCAGCCGGGCCTGGGTCGGCGCCGGCCAGGCGTCGTTCGCGGCCAGCTCGAGGGCGATCACATCGGCGGCGGGCGGCCGGCGGGCGGGTGGCACCCGCTTGGCGCGGTGCACCTCTCGCAGCGGTACGCGCAGCGTGCCCTGGGCGGTGGCGAGAGTGAGTTCCGTCTCTGTCAGCTCGACCAGCTCACCGAGCGCATCCGTGAAGAGTGGTCGATCCTGGGAAACGCCTACAATTCGGCGGACCACCACCCGGTGTCCCACATCCTGCCGTCGGAGCACGTGCCACCTCCTTCCGGCGAGATACTAGGCTCTGCCCGTAACGCTGCGGTGTCCCGCGGCGTGGCTCTGGAAGGGATAGATCCGTGACCTACATCATCGCTGAGCCCTGCGTCGATGTGCTCGACAAGGCATGCATCGAAGAGTGCCCGGTCGACTGCATCTACGAGGGCAATCGGATGCTCTACATCCACCCCGATGAGTGTGTCGACTGCGGAGCCTGTGAGCCGGTCTGCCCGGTCGAGGCCATCTTCTACGAGGATGACGTCCCGGAGCAGTGGAAGGACTACACAAACGCGAACTACGAGTTCTTCGAGGATCTCGGTTCGCCCGGCGGCGCCTCCAAGGTCGGCAAGATCGACAAAGACACCCCGTTCGTGACGGCGCAGCCGCCGCGCGGGGACGCGCACTGACCGTGCTGTCGGCCTCGCTGCCCGACTTCCCGTGGGACCTGCTGCAACCCGCCAAGCAGGTCGCGGCGGCGCACCCGGACGGCATCGTGGACCTGTCGATCGGCACGCCGGTCGACCCGGTCCCCGCGGTCATCCAGGCCGCGCTCGCCGAGGCAGCCGACGCGCCCGGCTATCCGCTGACGGCCGGCACGCCGGCGCTGCGGGCGGCCATCGCCGGCTGGCTGGCGCGCGCCTGTGCGGCGTCCGGCACCCTCGGCGTGCTGCCGACCATCGGCTCCAAGGAGCTGGTGGCCTGGCTGCCGACGCTGCTGGGGGTCGGGCGCGGCGACGTCGTGGTGATCCCGCGGGTCTGCTACCCGACGTACGAGGTCGGGGTGCGGCTGGCCGGCGCCGAGGTGGTCCGCTCGGACTCGCTGCTGGCGCTCGGCCCGGACCCGCGGGTCAAGCTGGTCTGGATCAACTCGCCGTCGAACCCGACCGGCCGGGTGCTCCCGGTCGACCACCTGCGCAAGGTGGTCGACTGGGCGCGGGAGCGCGGCGCGATCGTGGTCAGCGACGAGTGCTACCTGACGCTGGGCTGGGACGAGAAGCCGGTGTCGGTGCTCTCGGACGCGGTCTGCGGCGGCGACTACACCGGCGTCATCGCGGTGCACTCGCTCTCCAAGCGGTCCAATCTCGCGGGCTACCGGGCCGGATTCCTGGGCGGCGACCCCGCGCTGATCGCCGAGCTGCTGGCGGTCCGCAAGCACGCCGGCATGATCGTGCCGGCCCCGGTGCAGGCGGCGATGGTCGCCGCGCTCGGCGACGAGGCGCACGTCACGGCCCAGCGGGCGCTCTACGCGGCCCGCCGGGAGGCGTTGCGGGAGGCCCTGGTCAAGGCCGGGTTCACCATCGAGCACTCGACCGCCGGCCTCTACCTCTGGTCGACCCGCGACGAGGACTGCTGGGCCACCGTGGAGTGGCTCGCGCAACGCGGCATCCTGGCGGCGCCCGGCGCGTTCTACGGCCCGGCGGCGGCCCGCCACGTGCGGATCGCCCTGACCGCCACCGACGAACGCGTCGCCGCGGCGGTCACCCGCCTCACCACCGACTGACCGGCGTCGCCGTCCGGGGGCACCCGCTCATCGCCCGTGGTCGCTACGCTCAGGGGCGGTTGTGACGACGGGCACGGGGAGGCGTCGTGGGTGATCCAGGCATCAATGTGGAGACCGGCGGACTGACCCGGTTCGCCACGGACGTACGGGCGGATGTCGACAACGTCACCGAGCCCGCGGTGGGCCGGGCCACCCTCCCGCTGGACAGCGTGCCGTTCGGCGCGCAGAACGCCAGCGGCGGCGTCCACGCCGCCAAGCAGCGGTACGCCCGCAGCCTGAGCGCGTCGACCGCGAACCTCGGCAACTTCCTGGCCGCCGCCCGGCTGCTCGCCGCCGCGGCGGAGAAGGTAGCCGCCGAGTTCGACTCCAGCGACGCCCGCTCGGCGGAGGGTGTCAAGCGGGTCGAGCAGGCCCTGTGGACGGCGGCCGAGGAGGCGCGGCTGGCCCAGCTCGCCGCCGACCGGGCCGCGAACCCGCGTGGCTCCGGCGGCCGGGCGGTGGCGATATGAGCGATCCGGCGCTGACCAGCAGCTGGTGCACGGCCTGGGGGTCGTACAACACGCCCCGGCTGTGGGCGATGGTCAAGGACGAGGACGATCCGGCGGCCTGGCGGCAGGTCGCGGCCTGGGGTGCCATCTCCGGCGCGGTGAAGGACCAGCGGGCGCTGCTGGTCAAGGCCCGTGAGGCGCTGGTGGCGGCCTGGCCGCCGGAGCAGAACAAATCCTCGGAGGCCTTTGTCCTCGAGGTCGACAAGCTGATCGCCCGGATGGACGCGGCGAAGACCGAGGCCGACGACACGGCGGACGGCCTGGCGAACATCCTCGAGGCGCTGCGCCAGGCGAAGAACAACATCCAGCCGCTCTGGGAGCAGTACAAGGCCAGGAGCGACGACCTGGTGCCGGCCTGGTGGGACCACGCCGAGGACGAGCTGGACGAGCAGGCCCAGGCCCACATGATCACGGCCGAGCAGATCGTCCAGGACAATGTGGTCCGGCTGCGGGTCCCCGACCCGTACGTGCTGGAGCCCACCGACCCGCACTACCAGCCGACCCCGCTGGCCGGCGACGGCGGCGCGGGCGGCGGCGCGGGCGGCTCGGCGGGTGGCCGTGCTGCCGGCGGCGTGACCGTGCCGGTGCCGCACGACCCCGTGCCGCCGCTTCCCGGCCTGGCACCGACCGTCCCGGAGGGCGCGGAGACCGGCGGCGGCGCGGGTTCGGGTGTGAGCAGCGGCCCCGGTCTCGCGGGAGTCATCAACCCGCCGGTGGCGCCGGTGAACCCGCCGCCCGGTGGGGGTGGGCCGGGCAGCGTGCCCCCGCCCGGCCCGATCGTCGGCCCTGGCATCGGCCCTGGTGTGGGCGGGGTGGGCCCGGTGGGTGGTGCGGGTGGCGGTCGTCCGGTTAGCCGGCCCGGCACCGGGCGCGGCGCTCCCGGGCTGCCCGGCTCCGGTGCTCCCGGGCTGCCCGGCTCCGGTGTTCCGGGGGTGCCCGGCTCCGGTGGCCCGGGTGGTCAGGGCACCGGCGGCCTGGGTGCGGGCGGTGTCGGCGGGCTCGGCCGGGGTGCGCGACCGGGTGCCCGGCCGGAATCGGCCGGACGGCGGGCGCTGCCCTCCGGCGCGGTCATCGGCGAGACGGTGGCCGGGGAGGGCCGTGGTGTCGCCGGTCGCGGAGGCGTGGGCGGTGTCGGCGGCGGCAGTGCCGGTCGCGGTAGCGCGGGCCTGGGTGGCCCGGGTGCGGGTGCCGGTCGCGGTGGTCTTGGTGGCGGTGCCGGCCGCGGTGGCCCCGGTGCGGGCGGCGCGGATGGCGGTGCCGGTCGCGGTGGTCCTGGTGGCGGTGCCGGTCGCGGTGGCGCGGGTGTGGGTGGCGGTGCCGGTCGCGGTGGCGGTGGCGGTGGCGGTGGCGCGGGTGTGGGTGGCGTCGCCGGTGGCGGTGGCGGTGGCGGCGGCGGTGGCGGTGGCGCGGGTCCTGGTGGCGGTGCCGGTCGCGGTGGTGCGGGCGTGGGTGGCGTCGGCGGCGGCGCAGGTCGTGGGCCCGGGGCGCGCGGTGCCGGTCAGGGATCTGGGAACGAGCAGGTCCGGCCGGCGTGGCTGCCGGATGAGCCGGTCGGCGCGGCGCGCCAGGAGGGTCCACCCGGCCCGGGTGGCCAGGCCCGCGCGGGCCGGCGACCGGGCGACGGTGAGCAGCAGCCGTTCGATCCGGACGGCGTGTGGGGGGTCGCGGAGGGTGTGGATCCGGTGATCGCGCCGGGGGTGGACACCGCCCGCCACGATCCGGGCCCGAACGTCATCGGGCGGCATGGGTGAGCCTGCCGTCGCAGCGCGATCAAGTCCGGTTGGTGGCCGTGCTCGCGGCGGTCGCCGTGGTGTTCGGGTCGGTGGTCCCGGCCCGGGCGGACAGCGTCCGGGACAAGCAGTGGTTCTGGGCGCCGCTGCGGGTCGAGCAGGCGCAGCGGCTCAGCAAGGGCGCCGGGGTCGTGGTCGCGGTGCTCGACACCGGGGTGGACGCCGGGCACCAGGACCTCGACGGCGCCGTCCTGCCCGGCCGCCAGGTCGTGCGGGACAAGCCCGCCGGCGACCTCGACACCGTCGGGCACGGCACCGGGATGGCCGGGGTCATCGCCGGGCGCGGCCACGGCGCCGGCCGGGGAGTGCTCGGCATCGCCCCGCAGGCCAAGATCATGCCGATCACCCCGGCGAACGACACGTTCTTCGTCGCCAAGGGCATCCGCTGGGCCGCCGACCACGGCGCCAAGGTGATCAACCTGGCGTTCGGCGTCGCCGACGGCGAGGGCCTGCGCGCCGCGGTGAGCGCGGCGGCCGCCGCCGACGTGGTCCTGGTCAGCACGGCCGGCAACACCGGCGACAAGGGCAACGAGATGGAGTATCCGGGCGCGTACCCGGAGGTGCTCACGGTCGGCGCGGTGGACCGCAAGAACAAGGTGGCCGGATTCTCCAACCACGGCCCGCACGTCGACCTGGTCGCCCCGGGCGTCGACATCCCGGCGCCGGCGCCCGACAACAAGTACGTGACCGGCACCGGAACCAGCGGCGCCGCCGCGATCGTGGCCGGCGCGGCCGCGCTGATCCGCGCGAAGTATCCCGAACTGTCGGCCACCGAGGTGGTGCAGCGCCTCACCAGCACCGCAGTCGACCGTGGTGACCCGGGCCGCGACGACTACTACGGCGCCGGCCAGCTCGACCTGCTGGCCGCGCTGGAAGCCGCACCGGCCGATCCCGCTGCCTCCGCCCCCGCGCCGGACGGGCCCGCGGCTGTCCCGGACGCGGCGCCGGCCGATGAGGACGGTGGCATCCCGCCGCTGCTGTTCGTGGGAGCGGGCATCATGCTGCTGCTGGTGATCGGGGCAGCGATCCTGATCGCACGGCCGCGCCGGGCCGGCGGATAGACCGAGCGGACGCGCTGGGCCCTGATCCCTCGAGCCGGCGGATAGCTGGGGGCGCACTTCGCCAGCGGGCGGATGGGGCTGGGCCGCAGATCCCCAGCGGGTTGATGGCCGACGCAGATCCCCAGCGGGTTGATGGCCGACGCGGGCCCCAGGGGGTTGGTGGCTGACGCGAAGGCCCCCAGCCGGTGGATGACTGAGGCGGGGCCGCTAGCGGTGGATCCGCTGGGGCGCGGATTGTCATAGCCGGCGGGTAGCGTCGGGGCATGGCCGAGCAACCGATGATCGTCGTCCGTGGTGAAGCGACCCGGGAGGTGCCGCCCGAGCTGGCGGTTCTGTCCGTGGCCGTGTCCGCCCGGGACAAGGACCGGCAGACCGCGCTGACCCGGCTCACCGAGCGGGCCGCCGAGTTGCGCACCCACCTCGATGACTTCGCCGGGGCCATCGAGCGGCGCGAGACCACCGGGGTGCAGGTGCATCCGGAGCTCAAGCGGGGCGGCAGCGAGCGGATCGCCGCTTACACGGGCAGTGTCACGACCACCGTGACCGTGACCGATTTCACGGTGCTCGGTGAGTTGCTGCTGCGGCTGGCCGACCGGGAGCAGACCTCGGTCTCCGGGCCCTGGTGGCAGTTGCGGCCGGGCAGCCGGGCCGGCGCCGACGTGCGGCGCGACGCGATCACCGACGCGCTGGGCCGGGCCCGGGAGTATGCCGAGGCCGTCGGGGCGCAGGTGGACCGGTTGGTGGAGATCGCCGATGAGAACGCCGGCGGTGGTGGTCAGCCGATGATGCGGATGGCCGCGTTCGACGGGGCGCCGGAGGCCGACCTCGAGCTTGATGTCGACCCCCAGCAGCAGACCGTGCACGCCTCGGTGCTCGTCCGCGTGACGATCACCGAGCCCACCCTGCTCAAGTAGCGGTCAGTTCTCCGGCACCCAGTTCATGGTGTCGGGGTTGGCGCCGGTGCGCCCCTTCTCGCCCCGGTTCAGGGCGGTGATGGTGCCCATCGCGCCGCTGTCGAGCTCGAAGTCGAAGATCTCGAAGTTCTCGCGTACCCGGTCGGGGGTGTGGGATTTCGGGAAGATGATGTCGCCGCGCTGGATGTGCCAGCGCAGCACCACCTGCGCCGGGGTCTTGCCGACCCGGTCGGCGATCGTCACGATCGCCGGGTCGGTGAGCACCGCGCCCTGCGCGATCGGCGAGTACGCCTCGTTCGCGATCTCGTGCTCCTGGTTGTACGCGCGCAGCTCGTCGTTGGTCAGGTACGGGTGGATCTCGATCTGGTTCACCGCCGGCCGCACCGTGGTCTCGGCGCGCAACCGGCCCAGATGGTGCTGGGTGAAGTTGGAGACGCCGATGGAGCGGGCCCGGCCGTCGCGATAGAACTCCTCGAGCACCCGCCAGGTCTGGCTGAAGTCGCCGTCGTAGCGGCCCGGCAGCGGCCAGTGGATCAGGAACAGGTCGACGTAGTCGCTGCCCAGCAGCTTGAGCGTGAGGTCGAACTCGCGGCGCGCGTCGTCCGGCAGGTGGGCGCCGTTGTTCAGCTTGCTGGTCACGAAGAACTCGTCGCGGCCCAGTCCCGAGGCGGCGAGGGCGGCGCCGACGCCGTCCTCGTTGCCGTACATCTGGGCGGTGTCGATGTGCCGGTAGCCGATCGTGATGGCGGTCTCCACGGCCGCCTGCGTCTCGGCCGGCGGCACCTGGAAGACCCCGAAGCCCAGCTGGGGGATGGTGCGGCCGTCGTTCAGGGTGATGGCGGGAACTGCGGAAGCCATGGTGCTCCTCGTGATCGTCTGTCGTCTCTGCCTCAGCCTTACCCGTTTCGCCGCGCGGGCCGCTGTGATCAGCGAGACTCGGCAGATGCGTCGTCGCTTGCTGCTCCGGATCGCCAACGTGAACCCGGACAACGTGACGACCCACTCCGACCGGGTGCTCTACAGCTCGATCGGCGTCTTCATCGTGCTCTATTTCGCGTACGCGACCGTGGGCGGCGCCGCCTTCGTTGATGCCAGCGCCAACTACACCCACCCGTGGTGGCAGTGGCTGGTCGGGCCGCTGGTGGCGACCGGCGTGGTGGCGTACGACCGGGCGGTGGTCGGCCGGGTGGCGATCAACTACGCGGACCTGGACTCGCCCGACCCCCATGACCTGCTGCGCCGGCCCACCTTCGGCCTGTACGCCGGCCGGATCACGCTGGCGCTGCTGTTCGCCGTGATCATCACCGAGCCGCTGATGCTGGCCCGGTACCAGGGTGAGATCGACAACCGGCTCAACGACGTGCACAACCAGCAGATCAGCGCGGTCGAGGTCAGCGGGGCGATCGCCGCGTACGACGCCCGGCTGGCGGAGCTGAAGAAGCAGACCGCGGCCGAGGACCGGGCTGTGCAGGCGTTGAACACCCGGGCGGCGGAGAAGCGCCGCGACGCCCGCAAGCTCTACCAGCAGGCCATCGCCGACTCGGCGGGCGACGGCGTCTCCCGCAAGGCCGGCTGCCCGGACGGCGGCTACTGCGACACGCTGGTCCAGCGGTCCCGGGGGCTGGACGACCAGGCCGCCCGGCTGGACGCGCAGGCCGCCCGCCTGCAGGACACCCAGAAGGCGGCCCGGACCGCGCGCGCCGCCGAGCAGGCCGACCTCACTGCCAAGATCGCCGACCAGCGTACGGTCAACGCCGCGGCGATCCGGGCGGACGCCGGCTTCGGCGCCCGCACCAAGGCCATGTGGTACCTGGCGACCAGCGACTTCTGGGGCATCGGCGCCTTCTACCTGGGCATCGCCCTGCTGCTGGTCGCGCTGGACTGCGCGGCGGTCGGGCTCAAGTTCGTCTCGCACGGCAACGCCTACGAACGCGCCGAGGCCCGCGACGCCCGCAGCCACGAGCACGAGGCGGTGATCGGCTACGAGCAGGGCCTCAAGGATCTGCGCCGGTACGCGGAGGCGACCTCCCGGGTGATGGCCGAGGGCATCGGCCGGGCCTCGCTCGACGAGCGGCTCACCGACGCCGCCGCCGAACGCGCCCGCGCCCACCTCTACGACTCGGTGATGGGCAGCGCGCTGCCGCCCCTGCCCCCGGTGCCGTTGATCGAGCGGCACCCGGCGGCCGCGCGGATCCGGGACGTGGATCGCCTCCGGGCGTAGTGCGCGGCGGGGATCGGCGTTACTATGTCACTCCGGCGCACCGCCCGCCCACGCTCTGTTACCGGCGGCGCGCCGACCGGGCCCTGGCCCGGGTGGTTTCAGGTGCGGCGGAGGCGGCGATGAATCGTCGCCGCCGCCGTGACACCGTTGCCGGATGCACACGGTTGAGCTCCTGGTGGATCCCGCCCTCGACGGCCTGGTCCGATCCGTCTGGCAGCGCCTGCACGCTGCGGGTCTGCCCAGCCTCGCCACCCACGCGCACCCCACCAACCGGCCGCACCTGACGCTGGCCGCCGCCGACCGGCTCACGCCCGAGGTCGGCGCGGCGCTGGCCGGCCTGCCGGTCGGGGCGACGCTCGACGGGCTGATCTTCTTCGAACGCGCGGTGGTCTGGCGGGTGACGCTCACCGATGCGCTGCGTGACCTGCACGCCCGGGTGTGGCGCGCGCTGGAGGGCACCGAGCGTAACCCGCAGCACGCGCCGGGCAGCTGGGTGCCGCACGTGAGCCTGGCGCTGCGGGGCGGGGACCAGCCGCGCTACGCCGCCGAGCTGCGGGACCTCCCGGCCGCCCGGGGCAGCTTCCGGCAGGCTCGGACGTACGACAGCGGAACGCGCGCGGTCACCCCGCTGAGCTGATCCCCGCCATCCCGCTGACCAGCACCGGAACGGTGAAGACGGCACCCTCGCAAGCCGGGTCGGAGGTCGGTGCATGGTCAGCCCGCCCGGCACGGTGAACGCGGCGACGTTGTTGCGGGCCACGTCCCACCGCACCCGTACCGACTCCCGGGTGACCAGCACCTCCGGGTCCACGCAGCCGCGGTCCCGATGCTCGATGTCCGCGACGACCTTGTCCGCGCCCGGCGAGACGGAGGTGATCCGGATTCCGAAGTCGTTGTCGTTGGTCACCGTCACGGTCAGGTCGCCGGTGCTGCCCGGGGAGAGCGGCTTGTTGAGATCCGACCGGCCGCGCAGGTTCAGCTCGACGACGGTGCCGGCGTTCGCCCGCCCGGTGGCCGAGCCGGTGATGTGCCAGTAGGCCCAGACCGCGCCGGCGTTGACGATCACCGCGGCGACGGCGGCGCCGGTGAGAATCGATCGGCTGCGCGTGTCGAGCCTGCTCAGCACGCTGCGGCGCGGGCGGATCTCGTCGTCGGCCGGCTCGTCGTCCAGGTCGAGGTCGCGGAGGAGCCGCGGCGGTGGATCGAAGCGCAGCTGCCGCTCCGGTCGAGGGCTCGCCGCTGCGGCGCCGGGCGCGCAACCGTCGTCCTGCGGGCTGCGCAGGTCACGCCGGGTCAGCCCATCACGGATCATGGCGTCACCCCGGCGGCGCCCAACCTGCGGGAACGGGCTGTCGGAGCGGCGGCGAACCGTCTGCTGAGCTGGCGCATCCGGAGCATCCTCCTGCGGTGGTGCGTGGGACGAATCTGTGCACTACCTACGTTCCCGGAAAAGCAGCCGCGCCGTGATCGGTGATCCGTCCGCCGTTCCCGGCGCATAGATCGGGCAGTAGCGACTGTCCGGCTTAACCCGCACGAGGTACACCGGAATGCGAAAAATGCACGGCGCCCGGCTCGCGGAGAGGTCCACAAAGCCGCAGCTCAGGCAGGACGGGCCGCTAGCACCGCAAGCCCGGCGCGGCAAACCGGCGCTTGAAAGCAATTCATCTCCCGCCGCGGCGCGGTGCCCGACCACCCTCTCGCGGATAACGGCGAGCCGGTATCGGGCAACCGTTCGCGAGATCCGGAATTGCCGGCCGCGGCCGCCCGACAAAGGACCTAATCCATCCGGGTACGCGCGGAGAAAAGTGACCCGACACGGGAACTCAGGAACTACTCGCTGTCCCCCACCGTCCCGCTCGACGGCGAGGCGGGGCTGCCCTCCGCGGACACCGGCGGCGGTACGTCGGCCTCGTCCTCCAGTGCGGGAGCGGCCGGCGGCGGCTCGGCGGTGCCCGTCGGAGCCGGCGGTGAGATCACCGGGTCGCCGCCGGCCGGGGTCGCGGCCGGCGCCGGCGGCCGGGTGGCGCCGGTGTTCGCCACCAGCGACGTCGGCTCGGGAGTGGCGGGAGCGGTGAACGTGAGGGTCGCGCTCTTCCTGCTCTCGTCACCGGTCCACCCGGCAAACTTCGGCGTGACGGTCCAATACCACTTGCCGGCCGGCACAGCGGTGTCCGTGAAGGTCGTGGCGGCGACCGGTCCGAACTCCTCGACCACGGCGGCGTCGCCGGCGCTGTGGCGCCGGACGAGGTAACTCTGCATGGTGGTGCCCGGACCGATCTCCTGCGGTGACCAGGTCACGACGGCGTCGGCGCCGCTGCGGGCGACGCTCGGCTGCCCGCCGCGCGGCATGTCGGCGGCGCGGACCTGCACCTTCACCGGCCGGCTCGGCACCGGCCAGCTCGCGTAGGCGATGACTGTGCCGGCGGACGCCACGGCCGTCGCGGTCGCGGTGACCAGCAGCAGCTTGCTGACGTGATTCATCGGGCTGCCTTCGTGCCGGTGCCGGAGAGGATGATCGTGAACCGGGTATCCGCACACTTCGCTGTCGCCTGTCTGGGCATGGTGATCGGGAGCGTGCCGCTGAGCACGGTGCGACCGCGGGCCGGCACTGTGACGGGCAGGCGACCGGTGTAGCGCTGGACCTGCAGGTTCGCCGCGCTCACGGCGCAACCGCGGCGGGAGGTCGCGCCCACCCTGCCGCTCAGGCTGCGGATCTGCAGGGCGAAGCGGTAGGGATTGGCGATCGTGAGCTGGAGCTGTTTCACCGCGCCGGGATAGAGGCCCCGCACGGAGGTTCCCGTCACGGTGAACCGCGCATCCAGCTGGCGGCCGTGCGACATGAGGAACAACGTGGGCTCGGCGGCGCTCTGCGGCCGCGCGGGCCCGAAGGCGGCCAGGAGACCGATCAAGCCGGCTACCGCGCCGGCGGTGGTGCGCAGTCTGCTCATCGGACTCCCTTCCGTGACGACGATGGAGTGCGGGGCGAGAGCCGATGGCGTCTCGCCCCGCCGAGTACGTCAGGCCACCTTGCCTTCGAGCTTGAAGGTGAGGGCGAAGGTCGCACCCGCGCATGCGGGGTCGGCGTTCTTGCCCATCGTGACGAAATTGGTCCAGTCGCCGGTCAGCGTGCCGGGCGTGGCACCCGACTTGGCGGGGATCGTGTTCGCCGGCGGGAGGCTCAGCGACAGGTCGGCGTCCTTCTGGGCGCATCCGGGGGCACCGGTCACGGCGACCTTCAGGTCGGAGGTCCCGGTGACGCTGACGGGGTAGTCGTTCGGGTTGGTCGCCGTCACCGCGGCCGTGGCGCTCTTGCCCGGGTAGAGCTTCTCGCTCACCGTGCCCACGGCGGTGACCTTCTGCACCGTCGAGCTGGATGCGGACGCGGTGCCTTCACCTTCGAACCACGAGGTGGCGGCCCAGGCGGCGCCTCCGCCGATCGCCACGACGGTGGCGCCGATGACGGCAGCGGAACGCTTGGTGATCTTGCGCATGGGAAGTTCCTCCTGGAACGGCTTGTCGTGCGACTTTCCGCAACGCCGCGGAAAGTCGACGGTCGGTGCACTCGCTGATCGGTGTGACACCGGACCCGTACGCTCCGGCGCTGCGACAAAGATGGCGCATTCCGCAGCCCGCCGCGATAGTGCTTCCGTTTGTCCTGTCCGAGACGCAATACCGCCCGGAACAGCCGACCGGATTAATCCCAACGGCTGACCGGAACGTGAACGATCGAGCCCGCCCGACCAGTCCCGAAGGCGCCGGCCAGGCACTATGTCGCGCTTATCAGTTCACCCGCCGGTCCGCCAGCCGGCAAATCGGCGCGACCCCCCACCAAAGCCTTCTCGCAAAATTGCACGGCGAAATTCACGGACATTTCCGCGGACTTTTTCCCGAACGGATTAGGCTGAACGACCGGCTCGTCACCTAAAAGAGGCTTCCACCGAACGCTTCTGTCGCGGAGCGCTCCGGGGCCGGACCGCCGGGCGTCGCCGCCGACTCCACGATAGCGGGCACCGTCCGACTCACCCGCTGTGCGCCCCGGTCCGACTGGTCCGCACTCACCCACCCGGCCGGGTGAACCCGCTTCACAATCCTGAAATTCTTCGGCAAGCCCAGCTCAGCAGGTGTTTGCCAGGGCAAGTCCACCGTGTTACGGGCCGAAACACTCATTGCGCTCTGGTAAAACTCTCGCGTCGGCATTGACCACTGTGGCCCACCACCTCAATCCTATGGCGGCAGTTCGGCGGCTGCGCCGTTGTTCGGCCGTCGATACACGTGGATCGGTGATCCACGGCTAGTGAGCGGCAGGAGCAGGGCACTGGAAACCTCGGTTACACAGGATTTTGACGTCGTCGTGGTCGGCGGCGGCACGGCCGGAGCGGTCGTCGCCGCGCGTTTGTCGGCCGACCCGGGGCTACGCGTCTGTCTGATCGAGGGTGGCCCGTCGGATGTCGGTGACGACCGGGTCCTGCTGCTGAAGAACTGGCTGAGCCTGCTCGAGACCGGCTACGACTACGACTATCCGACCGTGCCGCAGCCCCGCGGCAACTCGCACATCCGGCACTCGCGGGCCAAGGTGCTGGGCGGCTGCTCGTCGCACAACACGATGATCAGCTTCCTGCCGCCGCCACGGGACTTCGCCGACTGGGTCGACGCGGGCGCCACCGGCTGGTCGTACGAGGAACTGCTGCCGTTGTGGAAGCGGCTGGCGATCCAGATCCAGCCGGTGGCCGCGGCCGACCGCAACGCGCTGACCGAGGCCTTTGTCGCCTCCTGCCACACCGCGCTGGGTGTGCCGGTGCACGATGACTTCAACGCCGAGCCGTTCGCCGACGGCACCGGTTTCTTCCCGGTGGCCTACTACCCGGAGACCGGGGTCCGGTCGTCGTCGTCGGTGGCGTACCTGCATCCGCACCTCGATCGGCCGAACCTCACGATCCTGACCGACACCTGGGCCTATCACCTGGACGTCGCCGACGGACAGGTCACCGGCGTGCGGGTCCGGGACAAGAACGGCGTCGAGAGCACCGTGACGGCCGGCCGCGAGTATGTGCTGTCGGCCGGCGCCATCGACACGCCCCGCCTGCTGCTGCTGTCGGGGATCGGGCCCGCCGGGCAGCTCCGCGAGCTGGGCATCCCCGTCGTGGTGGACCTGCCGGGCGTCGGTGAGCACCTGCTGGATCACCCCGAGTCACTGATTCTCTGGGAGGCGGCGCGGCCGGTGCCGCCCGAGACGGCGATGGATTCCGACGCCGGCCTCTTCGTCCGCCGCGACGACAGCGATCCGCGGCCCGACCTGATGTTCCACCTCTATCAGATTCCGTTCACCACCAACACCGAGCGCCTCGGCTACGACGTGCCGGCGCACGGCTTCGGCATGACTCCCAACATCCCGCGTCCGCGCAGCTCCGGCCGGTTGTGGCTGACCAGCGCCGATCCCGCGGTGAAGCCGGCCCTGGACTTCGGCTACTTCACCGACCCGGAGGGCTACGACGAGCAGACCATCGTCGACGGCCTGCGGATCGCCCGGCAGGTCGCCGCCACCGAGCCGTTCCGGTCGTGGATCGCCCGGGAGATCGCGCCGGGTCCCGACCTGCAGTCCGACGAGGAACTGTCGGCGTACGGGCGGGCCGCCCACCACACCGTCTATCATCCGGCCGGCACCTGCCGGATGGGTGCGGCCGACGACCCCACCGCTGTGGTCGATCCCCAGTTGCGCCTGCGCGGGCTGGCCAACGTCCGGATCGCCGACGCGTCGGTCTTTCCCACCATGACCTCGGTGAACCCGGTCGTGACCGTGCTGATGATCGGCGAACGCGCCGCCGACCTCATCGCCGAATCCTCTAGCTGAGCGAGGCCCCGCCATGCCCCCCACCATCGCCGTCGATCATCTCTGGAAGGTCTTCGGCCCCAAGGCCGACAAGGTCGTCGGCACGCCGCTGGCCGAGCTGACCCGGGCGGAGCTGCGGGCGCGGACGGGCTGCCTGGCCGCGGTGCGCGACGTGAGCTTCGAGGTCGAGACCGGCGAGGTGTTCGTGGTGATGGGCCTCTCCGGCAGCGGCAAGTCGACGCTGGTGCGGTGCCTGACCCGGCTGATCGAGCCGACCGCCGGCGACGTGCGGATCAACGGTGAGCCGGTCCGGGCGATGAACCCGAAGCGGCTGCGGGAGCTGCGCCGGCACGGGGTGGCGATGGTGTTCCAGCACTTCGGCCTGCTGCCGCACCGGCAGGTGGTCGACAACATCGCGTACGGCCTGGAGATCCAGGGGGTCGGCAAGGCCGACCGGCACCGCCGCGCCGCCGAGGTGTTGTCCCTGGTCGGCCTCGACGGTCACGAACACCAGTACCCGGATCAGCTGTCCGGCGGCATGCAGCAGCGGGTCGGGCTGGCCCGGGCACTGGCCACCGACCCGGCGGTGCTGCTGTTCGACGAGCCGTTCAGCGCGCTGGACCCGCTGATCCGCCGGGACATGCAGGCCGAGGTCCGGCGGCTGCACGCCGAGGTCGGCAAGACCCTGGTGTTCATCACCCACGACCTGGCCGAGGCACTCACCCTGGGCGACCGCATCGCGGTCATGCGCGACGGCGTGCTGGTGCAGGTCGGCACCCCGGAGGAGCTGGTCGGCGCGCCGGCCGACGACTACGTGGCCGACTTCGTCCGCGAGGTGCCCCGGGCCGACGTGCTGAGCCTGCGCTGGATCGTCCGGCCCGCCGAGCCGGACGAGGTCCTGGAGGACCAGCCGCTGCCGGCCGGCACGGTCATCCGCGACACGATCGAGCGGGTGCTGCGCGCGGCGCATCCGATCCCGGTCGTCGACGGCGACGAGCGGATCGGGGTGGTCGACGCCGGGCAACTGGTGCCGGCGCTGATCGGCCACCGGCCGCCGGTGCCGGCATGAGCACCGCGGTGACGGAGGTGCCCGTACCGGTCGAGGCGCCCGATCCGGGCGAGGACACCCCCGCGCCTGGCTGGCGCCGGTCCCTGCCCGGCCGGCGCACCCTGGTCCTGCTGCTCGCGCTCGTCACCGCCGGGGTCTACCTGGCGGTACGCACCTCGGCGCCGGCCGACGACGACAACGCCTGGGCGTTCCGGTTCTTCGGCGAGCTGCGCGACTGGGTGGACGCCAACCGCGACACCAGCCCGCTGTTCCTCTACGGCTTCAACTACCTGCGGCTCGGCGTCTCGCTGCTGGTCGACGCGGTGCACGGCGCGCTGTACGGGCTCGGCTGGGCCGGGCTCGTGGCGACCGCCGGCGCCCTGGCCGCGGTCCTCGCGGGCTGGCGCACGGCGGTGCTGGCGGTGGCCGGCTTCCTCAGTTTCGGGGTGCTCGGCCTCTGGGAGGAGAGCGTCGACACGCTGGTGCTGACGCTGTCCGCGGTGCTGCTGGCGGTGCTGATCGGCGTACCGATGGGGGTGCTCGCGGCCCGGGTCCCGGCCGTCGGGGCCGCGCTGCGGCCGGTGCTCGACGTCATGCAGATCATGCCGACCTTCGCCTATCTGGCCCCGATGACGCTGCTGTTCCTGATCGGCTCGCCGGCCGCCACCATCGCAACGCTGATCTACGCGATCCCGCCGGCCATCCGGATCACCGCGCTCGGCATCAGCGAGGTGCCGCGCACCACGGTGGAGGCCGCCACGGCGCTCGGCTCCACCCGCTGGCAGCTGCTGGGCAAGGTCCGGCTGCCGCTGGCCCGGCCCACCATCGTGCTGGCCGTCAACCAGGCGATCATGATGGCGCTGTCGATGGTCGTGGTGACCGCGCTGATCGACGCGCCCGGCCTGGGCCAGACGATCGTGCAGGCACTGGAGCGGGTCAACGTCGGCGCGGCCTTCGACGCCGGCCTGGCGATCGTCATCCTGGCTGTGGTGCTCGACCGGATCACCACCCGGGCCGCGCACCGGGCCGCGCCGACGACCCACCGGTCCGTCCGGACGCGGGCCGTCGTTCCGCTGGTGGCGCTGGCCGCCGCGGTGGCGGCGACCGTGCTGGGCCGGGTGGCGTCCTGGGGCGCGGAGTTCCCGGCCGGCTGGCGGGCCTCGTTCGCGGTGCCGGTCAACGAGGCCACCAAGTGGGTCGAGTTCCACTGGTACGACGCGACCGAGGCGCTGAAGAACGGCATCAGCGCCGGGCTGCTCGATCCGATCGAGACCGTGCTGACCACCACGCCGTGGTGGCTCTTCCTGCTGGCCGTGCTGATCTTCGGCACGCTGAGCAGCGGTCCCCGGGCCGCCGCCGTGGCCGGGTTCGCCGTGGCCGGGCTGGTCGGGCTGGGCCTGTGGCAGCACGCGATGCAGACGCTGGCCACCGTGCTGGTCGCGACCGTCGCCACGATGGTCTTCGGGATCCTGCTCGGCGTGCTGGGCGCCCGCCACGACCGGTTCGCCCGGATCCTGCGCCCGGCGCTGGACGCGGCACAGACGATGCCGTCGTTCGTGTATCTGCTGCCGGCCGTGGCGCTGTTCGGCGCCAGCCGGTTCACCGCGATCGTGGCGGCGGTGATCTACGCGGTGCCGCCGGTGGTGCGGCTGGTGGAACGGGGAGTGCGTGACGTGCCGCCCACGGTGGTGGAGGCGGCGGTGTCGGCCGGTTCGACACCGCGCCAGCTGCTGTGGAAGGTGCAGTTGCCGATGGCGCGCCGCGGGCTGTTGCTGGCGGCGAACCAGGGCATCGTGATGGTCCTCGCGATGGTGGTGGTCGGCGGCCTGGTGGGCGCCGGCGCGCTCGGTTATGACGTGGTCGCCGGGTTCGCCCAGCGCGAGGACTTCGGCAAGGGCCTGGCGGCGGGTTTTGCGATCGTGCTGCTGGGCGTCCTGCTCGACCGGCTGACCCAGGGCGCGGGCCGGCGCGCCGACACCGATCGCCTGCGACAGCCGGCGACCTGAGTTTGCACCCCCCTCTGCCGCCGCCCGGCGGCAAGCACCATCCGGAAGGAAATCCCTGATGAGACAAGCGAAGATCCGGCTCACCGCGGTGGCCGCGGTATTGGGCCTGGCGGTGGCCGGCTGCGGTGGCGCGAAGTCGGACGCCGGTTCCAGCGACGCCCCGGCGGCCGGCGCCAAGGGCACGGTGAAGCTCGCGATCAACCCGTGGGTGGGCTACGAGGCCAACGCGGCCGTGCTCGGTCACCTGCTGGAGAAGAAGCTCGGCTACACCGTGGACAAGAAGAACCTCAAGGAGGAGATCTCCTGGCAGGGCTTCGAGACCGGCGAGGTCGACGCGATCGTGGAGAACTGGGGCCACGACGACCTGAAGAAGACGTACATCACCGACAAGAAGGTCGCCGTCGACCTGGGCCCCACCGGCAACAAGGGCGTCATCGGCTGGTATGTGCCGCAGTGGATGGTCGACAAGTACCCGGACATCACCGACGGTGCGAACCTGAACAAGTACGCCGACCTGTTCAAGACCTCCGAGTCCGGCGGCAAGGGCCAGCTGCTGGACGGCGACCCGTCATTCGTGACGAACGACGCCGCCCTGGTGCAGAACCTGAAGCTGAACTACAAGGTCGTCTACTCCGGCAGCGAGGCCGCGCTGATCAAGGCCGCGCAGCAGGCAACAGCGCAGAAGAAGCCGCTGCTGTTCTACTTCTACGAGCCGCAGTGGCTGTTCGCCAAGGAGAAGTACGCCCGGGTCAAGCTGCCCGCGTACAAGGCCGGGTGTGACGCCGACCCGAAGAAGGTCGCGTGTGACTACCCCGATTACGTGCTGGACAAGATCGTGAGCAAGAAGTTCGCGGACACCAACAGCACGGCGTTCCAGCTGATCAAGAATTTCCAGTGGACCAACGAGGACCAGAACCTGGTCTCGGACTACATCACCAACCAGGGCATGTCCGCCGAGGCCGCCGGCGAGAAGTGGGTCAATGAGCACGAGGCCACCTGGAAGCCCTGGATTCCGGCCGGCAGCTGACAGACGCAGTGTCCGACGGGTGTCGCGAGTGGCGTGCTGTGCTCACTCGCGACCCCGAAAGGCACCCGCCGGAGCGCCGATTTCGCTTTGCATCCAGATCGAAATCTATTTGCAACCTTCCGGCAGGACCCTGATGCCCTCCATTGATGATCCGATCTACCCACCGGACCAAGAGCTGATCTTGCGGAGCCGGGTGCCGAGCGTTTAGTTTCGCATTCTTCAGCCGTGCACAGTGGACTCCGGACTCAGCTCATCGCTACGGTTTTCCCCCATCAGCGGCCGCCTGAGACAGCCGCCACCCGACGAAGGAGAGATCGCGTGTCCGCACGGAGTCGTCCGGTCGTAGCCCTCACAGCCGGTCGCGTTGCTCCCGGGGCGGTTCGTCGATGAGGATCCCCCGCCCGCGCCAGGCACACCACGACACCGGTGTCGACGCCATGGCAGGCGCGCCGTCGACCGCGGCCGCCACGCCGTCCCGGTCCGGCGGCAGCATCCGCCGCCGGGTCGTCCGGACCCTGACCCTGCCGGTCGTCGCGGTCCTGGTGCTGCTGGGCGTCATCACCGTCACCGAGGTCGACAACTACCGCACGGCCGCCGCCTCCGCGCGCGCCGTCACGCTCGTCCTCGCGGTCCAGGATCTGGTGCAGGAGCTGCAGACCGAGCGTGGACTCACCGCCGGTCTGCTCGGCGGCAACGTCGGCTTCCGGGCCGAGCTCGCCCCGGCCCGCAAGCGGGTCGACGACCAGCGCGCCAAGGTGGAGGACCTGATCTCCTCCGGCGGCGTCGCCCAGGACCGGGTCGCCACCGCGGTCCGCGAGCTGGACGGCCTGGCCGGCGTCCGGGCCGGCACCGACGCCGGCGCCGCCGACCGCGCGCCCACCTTCGACTTCTACACCGGCCGCATCGCCGAGCTCAGCAACGTCGACTACGGCCTGGACAGCTCCGCCGACCCGGCCCTGCGTCGTGGCGTCGCGGCCCTGGAGGCCCTCGGCGACGCCAAGGAGAGCACCGCCCAGGAGCGGGCCTTCCTCAATGGCGTGTTCTCCGCCAGCGGCTTCAACCGCGGCGAGTTCCTCCAGTTCGTCACGATGCGCTCGGCCAAGGACGCGGCCCTCGCCTCGTTCACCCGGTACGCGGACGACACCCAGCGCAAGGCCAAGGACTATGTGCTCGGCACCGGCGCCGCGCAGGTCGCCGACTACTTCGAGCAGGTGGCACTCGCCGCCGGCGACGGCCGTAACCTGCAGGTCAACCCGCAGTCCTGGTGGTCGGCCCTGACCACGGTGCTGGACGACATGCGGCAGCTCCAGCAGCACGTCGGCTCCGTCATCCGGGCCCGGGCCGGCACCCTGCAGGACGACGCGACCCAGCGGATGGGCCTGCTGCTCGGCGCCGTGCTGATCTGCTTCATCGGCTCGGTCTACCTGGCCACCGTGGCGTCGCGGTCGATCGCCGCGCCGCTGGCCACGCTGGCCGCCGAGGCCAACCGGCTGGCCGGCGAGCGCCTGCCCGAGGCGGTCCGCCGGGCGACCGCCGGCGACGACGACGCCCCGCCGCTGACCGTCGCGGTGCCCGCGGGCGCCAGTGACGAGGTCCGGCTCGTCGCCGACGCGCTGGACCGGGTGCAGGCCACCGCCTACTCGCTCGCCACCGAACAGGCCATGCTGCGGCACAGCACCACGGAATCGCTGGCCAACCTCGGCCGCCGGAACCAGAACCTGCTGCGCCGCCAGCTCGGCTTCATCACCAGCCTGGAACGCGAGGAGTCCGACCCGACCGGGCTGGCCAACCTCTTCGAGCTCGACCACCTGGCCACCCGCATGCGCCGCAACGCCGAGAGCCTGCTGGTCCTCGTCGGCGCGGCCAGCCCGCGGCAGTGGTCGGAACCGCTGCCGATCGCCGACGTCATCCGCGCCGCGGTCTCCGAGGTCGAGGAGTACCGCCGGGTCTCGCTGCGCCGGGTGGACGACGCGCTGGTGGCCGGCGCGGTGGTCAGCGGCGTCGCCCACATGCTCGCCGAGCTGGTGGAGAACGGCCTCTCCTTCTCCCCGCCGGACGTGGACGTGGAGATCCAGGGTCGCCGGATCGGCGACAGCTACCTGATCGCCATCACCGACCAGGGCATCGGCATGGGCCGGGCCGATCTTGAACTGGCGAACCAGCGGCTGCGCGGCGAGGGCGACTTCATCTCCGCGCCGACCCGCTTCCTCGGCCACTACGTGGTCGGCCGGCTCGCCACCGACATGGACATCGACGTGCAACTCGCGCCGTCGCCGGTGACCGGCGTGACCGCGCGGATCGTGCTGCCGCCGTCCATCGTGGCGGGGGTCCAGGCGGTGACCGCGCCGGCCCGGCCGTCGCGGCCGGCGCCCGAGGCGCCCCGGGCCATGGAGCGGCCGCGGGCGCTGGCGGCCTCCGACGCGGCGGACACCCAGGTGCTCACGCTGCCGCCGGCCGACCCGCCGCCGGCCCCGGACGGCCGCATCCGGCCCGGCACGATCGAGTACGTGACCGTGCCCGGCAGCCCGGCCGTCCGCCGTCAGCCCGCGGACCAGCCGACCGCGCGGTACGAGGACGCGATGACCACCTCGACCATGGGGATGGACATGTACACCTTCGGACCACCACAGGACGAGGCCGACCGCACCCCGAACGGCCTGAAGAAGCGCGCGCCCCGAGCCCGCAAGACGGCCAACTCCTCTCCGCCGCCCGCCGCACCCACCCGCACCGCGGAGCGCCCGGCGCCGGTCAGCGACTCGCCGGACGAGGTACGCGCCCGGCTCACCGCTTTCCGCAGCGGCGTGCAGCGCGGCAGCACCGACCCCACCGGCTGACCATGACCCTCACCCCCTCCCACCCCCGCGACGAGGTCGAAAGAAGTAGCCATGAGCGTTGACACGTCTGCCGACCGGCACCAGTTCAACTGGCTGCTGGGCAACTTCGTGCACCAGACCGACGGGGTCCGCGACGCGGTCGCGGTGTCCTCCGACGGCCTGCTGATCGCCAGCTCGGACGGGCTGAGCCGGGCCGAGGCCGACCACCTGGCGGCGATCGTGTCCAGTCTGGCCAGCGTCGCGCGCAGTGCCTCGCGCCGCTACGACTTCGACGGCCTGAAGCTGATCATGATCGAGATGCGGCGGGGCTTCCTGCTGGTGTCGGTCATCGCCGGCGGCAGCTGCCTGGGTGTGGTGGCCGGCGGCGACAGCGACGTGGGTCTCGTCGGCTACGAGATATCCCTGCTGGCCGAGCGGTTCGGCACGCTGCTCACGCCGGCGCTGATCTCCGAATCCCGCCAGTACCTGCCGCGATGAGTGAGTGGGGGGAGTCGCGATGAGTCACCGCGGGGAGTGGGGCCCGGATCCCCGCATGATCCCGTACGCCGAGCCGTCCATGCCGTCCTGGTCGGAGCCGGCGCCCGCGCCGGCGCACGCCGCCCCGGAACCGGGTGACGACCTGGTCGTGCGCCCGTTCATGCTGACCGGTGGCCGGACCCGCCCGCTGCACGACGGGTTGCGGATCGAGACCCTGCTGCACGCGGCTCCGGCCGCGTTGTCGGCGCCCCTGCGGTTCGAATCGCGCCGCATCGTCGAGCTGTGCCAGGCGCCGATGTCCATCGCGGACCTGTCGGTGGCGCTGCAGGTGCCGCTCGGTGTGGTCCGGGTCATCGTCGCCGACCTGGTGACGGACGGCTACCTGCGGATCGAGGAGCAGCTCGGTGAGCTGCCCATCGCACTGATCGAAAGGATCCGGGATCGTGTTCGGGCGCTCTAGTGAGCCGGCTCCACTGCCGCCGGTGGCTGTCAAGATCGTCATCAGCGGCGGATTCGGCGTCGGCAAGACCACCTTCGTCGGTGCGATCTCCGAGATCGAGCCGCTGGTGACCGAGGCCGAGATGACCGAGCGGTCGATCGGCATCGACGACACCTCCGCGGTGTCCGGCAAGACCACCACCACCGTGGCCCTCGACTTCGGCCGCATCACCCTCGACGACGCCCTGCTGCTGTACCTGTTCGGCACGCCCGGGCAGGACCGGTTCGCCTTCCTCTGGGACGACCTGGTCGACGGCGCGCTGGGCGCGATCGTGCTGCTGGACACCCGGCGGATCGAGGACTGCTTCCCGGCGATCGACTACTTCGAAGAGCATGAGATCCCGTTCCTGATCGGGGTCAACACCTTCGACCAGGCGCAGCGTTTCGACCTCGAGGAGGTCCGCGACGCCCTGGGCATCGGCGACAGTGTGCCGGTGCTGGAGTGCGACGCGCGCCACCGCGAGTCGGTGAAGAACCTCCTGGTCGCGCTGACCGAGGAGGTCCTGGCCAAGCGGCTGAGCCGGGAACGGCCGGTGCCGACGTGGTGAGTCCCCTGACGACATGGAAACGGAGCACGATGCGAGTACGCACCGCGGTCGCCCTGCTGAGTGTGGCGGCGCTGGCAGCCTGCGCGGACTCGTCCCAGGCGATCACGCCCCCGCCCGGGGTGGACCGCACCCCCTGCGGCACCGTCTCGATCGCGGTGAACCCGTGGGTGGGCTACGCCGCCAACGTCGCGGTCGTCAGCTACCTGCTCAAGCAGGAGCTGGGCTGCACGGTGGTGGAGAAGGAACTCACCGAGGACGCCTCCTGGGAGGGCCTGGCCAGCGGCGAGGTCGACGCGATCCTGGAGAACTGGGGTCACGACGACCTCAAGAAGACCTACATCGACGACAAGCGGGTCGCCGTCGAGCAGGGCCTGACCGGCAACAAGGGCGTCATCGGCTGGTACGTGCCACCGTGGATGGCCGAGGAGTACCCGGACATCACCAAGTGGAAGAGCCTGCGCAAGTACGCCGACCTGTTCAAGACGGCGAAGTCCGGCGCCAAGGGCCAGCTGCTCGGCGGCGACCCGTCGTTCGTCACCAACGACGCCTCGCTGATCAAGAACCTGGACCTCGACTTCACGGTGGTGTACGCCGGCAGCGAGGACGCGCTCATCGCGGAGTTCCAGCGGGCCGAGGCCGAGAAGAAGCCGTTGATCGGCTACTTCTACACCCCGCAGTGGCTGCTCTCGGAGATCAAGTTGGTGCACATCCCGTTGCCGATCTACAAGCCCGGCTGCGACTCGGATCCCGAGACGGTCAAGTGCGACTACCAGCCGTACGACCTCGACAAGATCGCGCGGAAGGCGTTTGTCGACTCGGGCAGCCCGGCGGCCGACCTGATCAAGAACTTCCGCTGGACCAACGACGACCAGAACGAGGTCGCCCGGGACATCACCGTCAAGAAGCTGTCCCGCGACGACGCCGCCAAGCGCTGGCTGGACGCGAACCGCACCAAGTGGCAGGCGTGGCTGCCGGAACGCTGACCCGGCGGTTCAGGCGGCAGCCCGGCCAACCACCAGAACCGTGTGGATGTCCATCCGGAGGCTGCCGCCCCAGCCGTCGATCGCCGCGCTCAGGCCGGTCACGGTGCGCCGCTGAGCGGCCGGCGAGCGCAGCCGGAACGTGGAGAACGTCTGGAGCAGCCGCAGATACTGTTCCGTGCTGAACACCGGGTGCCAGTGCCACTCGTGCACCTCGATGTCGGTGAACAGGCCGCTGTGCTCGAGGTCGGTACGGGCCCAGTCCACCGGGCGGTCGTCGACGGTCTGCGCGGGGTCGATCGCTTGGTGGATGGCGTCGATCGTCCGTTGCTGCACCGGATCGGCGTACCCGTGGCGGTGGTGGAAGATCGCCAGCGTGCCGCGCGGCTGCAGGGCCGCGCGCACACGCTGGACGCGGGTCCGCGGGTCGAACCAGTGCCAGGCCGTCGCGCAGCTGATGAGGCCGACCCCGCCCGGCGGTGGCGTCCATTCCTCGAAGGCCGCGGTCACCGTCTCGACGCCGGGGAACTTCTGCGCCAGGACCGCCGCCATCCGTGGGTCCGGCTCCACGGCGATCACCGGCACGCCCAGCTCGAGCAGCAACTCCGTGGCCTTGCCGGTGCCCGCGCCGACATCGGCGACCGGCGCCGGGACGCCGCCGTGGTACGCCACCAGCGTCTCCAGCAGCTCGCCCGGGTAGCCGAGGCGGATGTCGTCGTACAGGGCAGCGACCTCACCGAAGACTCGCGACATGCCGCCACCGTAGTTACGCTGCGCGGATGCAGCACCACATTAATCCGTCCGGGCTGCCCCCGACGAACGGATACAGCCACGCCGTCTCGTTCACCGGCACGATGGTCGTGGTCTCCGGTCAGGTGCCGCTGGACGCCGACGGACGGCTGGTCGGCGCCGACGATCCGCGGGCGCAGACCCGGCAGGTCTTCCACAACCTGCGGGGCGCGCTCGACGCCGCCGGCACCGACCTGGCGCACGTGGTGAAGCTGACCGTGTTCCTCACCAACATGGGCGACCTGGGCGACTTCCGGGCGGTCCGGGACGAGTTCATCGACCCGCGGCGGCCGCCGGCGAGTTCCCTGGTGCAGGTCAGCGGCCTGGTCCATCCGGGTTTCCGGATCGAGATCGAGGCGCTGGCGGTCGTCGGCTGACCAGCTCCTCGATCCGCTCGGCCAGTCCCGCGACGCCGGGCGAGCCGGCGATCTGCGCGCCGATCCGCCGGCTGGCGGCCGCGTAGGCCGGCTCGGCCAGGATCTGCCGGACGGCTTGCCGGATCGCCGTCGGGGTGGGCTGACCGGTGTGCAGGTTGATCCCCGCGCCGGCCCACTCGACCCGGGCGGAGGTCTCCTTCTTGTCCTCGGTGTCGCCGGCGACCACGATCGGCAGCCCGTGCTCCAGGGCCGCGTGCAGGCCGCCGTACCCGCCGTTGGTGACGAAGACGCTGCACCGCGGCAGCGCCTCGGGATAGTCCAGGAACTCCACGGCCTCGGCGTTGGCGGGCAGCTGCGGCAGCGTGTCGAGGTCCCGTCCGCCGGTGCTGACCAGCACCCTGACCGGCAGGTCGGCGAGCCCCTCCAGGGCCGGGGAGACCAGGTCGGTCCAGCTGCGGTTGGCGACCGTGCCCTGGGTGACGTGCACGATCGGCGGGTCCTCGGCGGCGGGCGGGTGCCGCGCGGTCCGCGTCATCGGGCCCACGAAGACCAGGTGGTCGGGGGCGTCGCTGCGTGGGTACTCGAACGACTCGACGGTGAACTGGGCGATCAGGTCCGCGTCCCGCTGGCCGCTGGTCAGGAATTGCCCCTGCAGGCCGCCCGCCCCGAGCTCCCGCAGCGTCCGGTCGGTGTCCGCGTGGGCCTGCCGCAGGATGACCCGGGTCGCCAGCCAGGTCAGGAAACGGTTGCGCAGGCGCCCGAGCGGACCCGGCAGCGGCGTCAGCCCGAGCCCGAACGGGGCCACGTCGACGCTGGGCAGCCCGAGCGGGATGACCCCGCAGAGCACGTGCAGCGGGCGCTGCCCGGCCGGCTGGGCGTGCAGCGCGGCCACCCCCAGGAACGCGCTCTCCGCGAGCACCGCGTCGGCCGGCTCCTGCGCGAGGGCGCCGAGCAGCGCCCGGGCCTGACCCGGCGCCGGGTCCAGGAACGCGGGCCGTAGCTCCTCGTTCAGCACCGCTCGCCCGGACCGGCGCCGGGTGCGGTCCAGCCGGTCCAGAACGTCCGCGTCGGGCGGGAGCGCGACGAACTCGGCGCCGGCCTGCGCGACCTGGTCGGCGAACCTCGCACCGGTGATGAACCGGACCCGCCAGCCGCGGTCGCGCAGGCCCCGGGCGACCGCGAGCATCGGCCCGATGTGACCCTCGGCGGCGACGCTGCAGAGCACCACGTTCACGGCTGTTCTCCTGACTCCCCGGGTCTTGATCTTCTCAGCTCACGGCCGGCCCGGCCGATGGGCCCGGACAGTCCAGCTCCGCCGACCGGGAGGATCACCGTGAGCGCTTCGTGGCCGCAGGTCGAGCGCCTCCTCGGGCTGGCCCGCACCCGCTACGGCGACTCACCGGCGGCCGGCCCGCTGCTGACCGCGCTCGCCACCGCGCTCGGTGAGCACGTGACCGACCCGCTGGCCCGGCGGCACCGCGAGGACGCCGAGATGCTCGTCGAGGTGCTGCGCGACCGGGCGGTCCGGATGGTGTTCCAGCCGGTCGTGCGGCTCAGCGACGCCGCGGTGGTCGGTTACGAGTCGCTGGCCCGCTTCGACCTGGCGGCCTTCCCGAGCCCGGCGGACGCGTTCGCCGCGGCGGCCCGGTCCGGCTTCGGCGTCGCGCTGGAGCTGCTGGCGATCGAGCGGGCCTTCGAGTCGCTGGGGGAGCTGCCGCCCGACACCACGCTGGGCGTCAACCTCTCGGTGGAGGCGCTGATGTCCCCCGCGGTGCAGGCGGCGGTGCTGGCCCACGCGCACGGCAACATCTGCGTCGAGGTCACCGAGCACACCCCGGTGCCGGACTACCCGGCGCTCAACGAGGTCACCGACCGGATGCGGGCGGCCCGGGTGCTGATCGTGGTCGACGACGCCGGGGCCGGCTTCGCCAGCCTCCGGCACATCCTGCAGCTGCGCCCGGACATCATCAAGCTGGACATCAGCATCACCCGGGACATCAACGCCGATCCGGTACGCGCGGCGCTGGCCCGCTCGCTGGTCTCGTTCGCGGCCGAGGTGGGCGCGCGACTGGTGGCCGAGGGCATCGAGACCCGCGCCGAGCACGACAAGCTGCGCAGCCTGGGCGTGGACTTCGGCCAGGGCTACTACCTGGCCAAACCGGGCCCGTTGCCGGACTGACCCGGACCGCGCCGGGGCCCGGGCTCAGGGTGCGGGGCTCGCGGCCGGTCGGGGCGGCCCGGGATCGTCGCGGGCCACACCGACCACGAGCAGCCCGAGCAGCCCGGCGAGCAGCAGGAGGGCGATCGCGCACTCGAGCTTTTCCCGGCGCGCGACGGTGAGGCGCCGGCCGACAGGCTGGGGGTCGTACCATGAGGATTCCGACACTCACCCAGTCTTCCGGCGAAACCGGGCCAATGCCAGAGCGGAAATACCCAAAAACTTTTGACCTCTTTCCGCGCGACCCGTCGCCCGGTCCGCTCGTTAGGCTCTGCCGCCCTGGACGCCCGGGACGAGACAGCATTGCTCGCGGCGGCGCGGGCCGGTGACGCCGACGCCTTCGGACGGCTGGTCGGCGGCTACCGCGCCGAGTTGCCGGCACGCTGCTACCGGATGCCCGGCTCGCGGCACGACGCCGAGGACGCGCTCCAGGAATCACTCGTCCGGGCGTCCCGTTCCGCACCGCCGGGCTGAACCACTACACGGCCTGCACCAGCGACACCGCGAACAGCTCCGCCGGGTCGGTCCAGAAGTGCCGCAGCGCGAAGCCGGCGGTCGCCAGCTCGGCGGCCAGCCCGGCCCGGCGGAACTTCGCCGAGATCTCGGTGCGCAGCTCCTCGCCGGCGGCGAAGTCCACGGTCAGGCCCAGATCCCTGATGTGCACCCGCTGGGCCGTGGTGGCCCGCAACCGCATCTCGATCCACTCCTGCTCGGCGTCCCAGCGCGCCACGTGCGCGAACGCGTCCACCGCGAAGTCCGCGCCGAGCCGGTGGTTGACCACCCGCAGCACGTTGCGGTTGAAGTCGGCGGTCACCCCGGCCGCGTCGTCGTACGCGGGCACCACCACCGCCGGGTCCTTGACCAGGTCGGAGCCGAGCAGCAGCCACTCGCCGGGCTGCAGCACGGCCCGCAGCCGGGACAGGAACTCGGCGCGCTCGGCGGGGACGAGGTTACCGATGGTGCCACCGAGGAACGCGACCATCCGGCTGTCGCCGTCCGGGATGTGCGCCAGGTGCCGGGTCAGGTCGCCGACCACGCCCCGGACGGACAGGTCGGGATAGCGGACGGCGAGCCGGTCGACGGCCTCGCCCAGCGCGGACGCCGAGACGTCGAGCGGGATGAACGCGCCCAGCGTGCCGTGCGCCAGCAGCGCGTCGAGCAGCAGCACGGTCTTCTCCGAGGAGCCGGAGCCGAGCTCGACCAGGGTCTTGGCCTCGGTGATCCGGGCGATGTCGGCGGCCCGCTCGGTGAGGATCGCCCGCTCGGTGCGGGTCGGGTAGTACTCCGGCAACCGGGTGATGTCCTCGAACAGCTCGCTGCCGCGGGCGTCGTAGAACCACTTCGGTGGCAGCCACTTCGGGCTGGCGGTCAGCCCGGCGGCCACGTCGCCGCGCAGCGTACGGTCGAGGTCCTGATCGTCGAGGTGGATCTCCAGCGCGCTCATGATCTCCCTAGGGCGGTGATGTCCAGGTGGGACGGTGCGGCGACCAGCAGATGGCCGTCCGGCACGGCCGTCCAGGCCGGGCCGGGGTCGAGGGGTTCGGAGCTGACCAGCACGGAGGTGGCGTCCGCGCGGACGGACAGGGCATGGCCGACGGTGCTGGCGGCGATCTGCCGCCCGTCGGTCAGCAGCAGGTTGAGCCGGGAGCCGGGCGCCGCCGCCGAGACCAGGGCGACCGTGGCGGCCAGCGCCTCGGCGGGCGGCGCCCCGGCCCGCAGCCGGTCCCGGACCAGCGCCCAGAGCAGCGCGGAGTCGGTCGGGGCGTCGAGGGTCAGCAGGTCGCGCACCGGCAGCCGGGCGGCTGCCCCGGCCATCGCGTCGGGCCAGCCCCGCACCACCCCGTTGTGGCTGAACAGCCACGGTCCCTCGGCGAACGGCGCGGCGGCGGTCTCGACCACCGGCATGCCGACCGTGGCCGAGCGGACCGCTGCGAGCACCCCGCCCGAAACCGTGTGGGCGGCGAGGCCGGGCAGTGCGGTATCCGACCACAGTGGAGCCGCGCTGCGGTACCGGACCGGATCGGCGCCGGCGCTCGGATACCAGGCCACGCCGAAGCCGTCGGCGTTGATGGTGCCGCCGCCGCGCATGTCGCGCGGCGCCCACGCCTGCCGGGCGAGGGCGTGCGGCGCGTCGAACAGCAACCGCGCCAGCGGTACGGGTGGTCCCAGATAAGCCAGGTGACGGCACATCAGCCGGCATCGCGGGCACAGCGGAGGCCACTGAAGATCTGCCGCCGGATCGGGTGGTCCCAGTTGCGGAACGTACCCCGGCAGGCGGCCCGGTCGGTGCCGAAGGAGCCGCCCCGCAGCACCCGGTAGTCGCCGCCGAAGAACACCTGCGAGTACTCCTCGTACGGGAACACGGCAAAACCCGGGTACGCGTGGAAGCCGGAACTGGTCCACTCCCACACGTCGCCGATGAGCTGGTGCACCCCCAGCGGCGAGGCGCCGTCCGGATAGGCGCCCGCCGGCGCGGGGGACAGGTGCTGCTGGCCCAGGTTGGCGTGCCGGGGCTCCGGCGTGTCGTCGCCCCACGGGAAGCGCCGGGACCGCCCGGTCGCCGGGTCGAAGCGGGCCGCCTTCTCCCACTCCGCCTCGGTGGGCAGCCGTTTCCCGGCCCAGGCCGCGTATGCCTGCGCTTCGAAGTAGCAGACGTGCACGACCGGCTCGTCCGGCACGATCCGCGCGGTACGCCCGAACGCCGTCGCCGCCCAGCCGTCACCGTCCCGCTCCCAGTGCAGCGGCGCGGTCAGCCCGGCGCTCCGCCGGTACGCCCAGCCCCGCTCGCTCCACCAGCGCGGGTCGTCGTAGCCGCCGGACTCGATGAAGTCCGCGTACCGGTCGTTGGTGACCGGGGCCGCGTCGATGAAGAAGGCCGGAATGTCCACTGTGTGCGCCGGCCGTTCGTTGTCCAGCGCCCACGCCTCGGTGTCGGTGCCCATGGTGAACGGCCCGCCGGGAACCAGCACCTCACCGGCGACGGGCACCCGGGCTTGCGGTGGCGGATCGGCGGTCAGCACCGGCGCACCGCGGCGCAGCTGATGGGTGGCGAGCATGGTCTCGTCGTGCTGCTGCTCGTGCTGCACGATCATCCCGAAGGCGAACCCGTCGGCGAGCAGCGGCCGGTCCTCGTCCAGCCGGACCCGGTCCAGCACGTCGAGGGCCTTGTCCCGGACCTGACCGACGTAGGCGCGGGCCTCGGCCGGCCCGAGCAGCGGCAACGCCGGCCGGTCGCCGCGCGGGTGTTTGAACGCGTCGTAGAGCTCGTCGATGTCGCGGCGTACCGGCTCGCGGCCGCCGACGTCGCGGACCAGCCAGAGCTCTTCCTGGTTGCCGACGTGCGCCAGGTCCCAGACCAGCGGCGACATCAGCGGCGAGTGCTGCCGGACCAGGTCGGCGTCGTCCACGGCGTCGGTCAGCAGGGCCGTACGGGCCCGGGCACGGTCCAGCTCGGCGGCCACGGTGAGGCGGAGGTCCTGGGTCATCGGTGCGCGTCCTTCCGGGTGCCGGCGCGGTCCAGGCGCCGGGCGACGATGTCGGTGACCACGTCCCGCACGGCGCGGGGCAGGCCGGTGCCGTCGAGGTTGCGGCAGGCGAGATCCAGCAGCGCCGCGGCGGTACGCCGGATCGTCGGATCGGCCAGCCCGGCGCGGGCGGCGGTCAGCCACTGCCCGGCCGACTCGGCGGCGAGGGCCCGGGCGGCGTCGGTGGTGGTGTCGTCGGCCAGCAGCGCCGCCACGACCGCGGCCGGGGCGATCCACTCCGTTCCGGGCTGGGCGTCGAGATAGCGGACCTCGAGGTAGCCGCGCGGGCGTACCGGCGGGAACAGCGTGCTCAGGTGATAGTCGAGGTCGTCCACCGCGGGCCGGCCGGGCAGCGCCCCGTCGATCCAGTCGGCGAAGGTGACGCCGGCCGGCACGTCCCACTCCTGCTCGCCGCGGCGCACGCACAGCAGCGGGGCGGCGAGGGCGTACTCGGCCCAGCCGGCGGCCAGGTCGCCGGGGGTGCCGACCGGGCGGGTGCGGCGGGGGTCGATGCCGTACCAGGTGGCCATCCGGGCCGAGGCCCAGCCGGTGTCGCGCCCCGCGTGCCGGCCCGAGGTGGCGAACGCGGCCAGCAGCGCCGGCCCCATCTCGTGCAGGGCGCCCCAGCGCCGCGGCAGCTGGCTCTCGGTGCCGGCGTCGAGGCAGATCTGCAGGCCGGCGGTGCTGCACATCATGGTCCGGCCGTGCCGGCCGGCGGCGTCGAAACTGCGCTGCATGGCGGCGTACCGCGGGGTGTGCAGCAGGCGCCGGGGCGCCCGGTACGGATCGAGCCCGCTGTCACCGAGGACCAGGCCCGAACGGGCCAGCAGGGCACGCAGGTACGCGTGATCGGTGCTGAGGGATTCGTACAACTCGGTGAGGGAGCCGGCCGGCGCCGAGGAGATCTCGAGCTGGCCGCCGGGCTCGACGGTCACCGCGCCACCGCCGGGTAACACTGCGCCGGGGTGGGGATTGCCGAGTGCGGATGGTGCGTGGGTGCCGAGTGCTGTGCGAAGGTCGGCGGCTTCCAGGTATTCCGCCGGAGCGTCCGATCGATGGACGGTCCATTCCAGTTCGACGCCGATGCGCCGGGGCGGGCCGGTCTTGAAACAGATACCGGAGATGTGGTCGGCAGCCTGAGACAGGTGATGCAGGGTAGTCATACCCCTCCCCTGGGTGGTTGGTCCACGTCGGACCCTACCGACAACGCGCCGGAATGACACCCCTATGGGCGTGAAGCTTGGACCAAGAACCGGTGCGCGGTGGCGCTGTAGTGACCGTGGGTGCGGATGAGCGCGTCGATCCGGCGCAGTGCGCGGTCGTACCGCTGCGGGGTGAAGTCCCGGATCTGCCACGGCACCGCCCGCAGCTGGTAGACCAGCGCGCCGACGTCGTGGAAGGTCAGCGGCGGGCGTTCCTCGCGGACGTCGGTCACGGTCAGGCCGGCGCTCTCCAGCGCCGCGACCGCCTCGGTCGCCGTCCAGCTCGTCGCGTACGGCGGCGGCGCGCCCAGCTCGGCGTTCAGGTCCTTGAGGTCGTCGCTGCCGACCTGCTGGCTCAGCAGGGTGCCGCCCGGCTTGAGCAGCCGCGCGATGTCCTCGGCGGGCAGCCGGCCGTGCCGGCTCAGCACCACGTCGAACTCGTTCTCGCCGCCGGGCAGCTCGGTGACCACCGACACCCCGAACGGCGTCAGCCGGTCGCGGGCGACCGGCACGTTGGGCGCCCAGCCCTCCACCGCGACGGTGTGCGCGGGCAGCGGCGCCAGCTCCACGAGCAGCTCGCCGCCGCCGGTGTCGAGGTCCAGCAGGCTCTGCGCGTGCCGCAGCAGCGGGCGGGCCAGCTCGGGGTAGGACCAGGACGGGTCGGAGCCGACCGCGCGGCCGTCCAGCCAGGCGAACTCCCACCCGGTGATCGGCACGCCCGAGGCCTCGCCGACGAGCTGGTCGTACTCCGGTGAAGAGCGCATGCCCGACGGTAACCGGGCGGTCGCACCCGTCGCGAGCGGGATGCATCCGGTCTACGATCCGGACGCCCGCGCTCAGGCCAGGGCCGGCTCGATCCGGCGCAGCAGGGCCGGCCAGCCGTTGCCCATGCCCTTCAGCGCGGTGCTGCCCTCGGCGAAACCGGCGTGCCGCAGGAACAGCCGGGTCCCCGCGCCCTCCGGCTCCAGCCGCCAGGTGACGGTGGTGTCGAGGGTGCCCTCGGCGAACGTGTAGCTCAGCAGGCGCCCGGGGTCGACCTCCAGCACCTCGCACGGCTGCCGGCCCCAGCCGCCCATGTCCAGGGTGAACCGGTGGCCGACGATCGGTTTGATGTCACCCGCCGCCCACCAGCGGGCCAGCAGCTCCGGCTCGGTGAGCGCGCGCCAGACGGCGGCGGGCTCGCGGGCGATGAACTGGTCGAGCTCGATGTCGGTCACCGGTCGTCTCCTTGCTCCTCGACGAGATCACGCAGCGCTCCGAGGCGGTCCCGCCAGTAGCGCTCGAACGGATGCAGCCACTCCTGGACGCCGGCCAGCGGCTCGGCGGCCAGGTGGTAGTAGCGGTGCCGGCCGCGCGGCTCCTCCCGGACCAGGCCGGCCTGTCGCAGGACGGCGAGATGCTCGGACACGGCGGGCCGGCTGAGCGCGAACTGCCCGGCCAGCTCGCCGGCGGCGCAGGGACCGTCGCGCAGCGCTACCAGCAGCCGGCGCCGGACCGGGTTGGCCAGCGCCGCGAACACGTCACCGTCGGGCACGCCCACCATGATGCGTCGGAGATCCCCGACATGTCAACAATTTCCGACGCGTTCGGCGCGGTCAGCTGCCGATCGCCTCGAGGATCTTGCGGGCGTCGTCGTCCAGGTGCACCCGGCGGGTGGTCATGTTGTCGATGAGGTGACCGAGCGAGGAGGTGCCCGGGATCAGCAGCACGTGCGGCCCGAGCTCCAGCAGCCAGGCGAGCGCCACCTGGGACGGCTGCGCCTCCAGCCGATCCGCGACCGCGGTCAGGTCCGGATGGGTGAGCAGCCGGTTGACCCCGCCGAAGGCCGAGCCCAGCGGGAAGAACGGCACGAACGCGATGCCCAGCTCCTGGCACTCGCGCAGCAGCGGCAGCGACTCTCGGGCCAGCAGGTTCAGCGCGTTCTGCACACAGACGATCTCCGTGCGCTGGACGGCGTGCACGAGCTGCTCACGCGAGACGTTGCTCAGCCCGATCCCGGCGATCAGGCCCTCGTCCCGCAGCGCGATCATCGCGTCCAGCTGGGCGTCGAACTCCTGCTCGCCGTCCAGCAGCCGGAGGTTGACCGCGTCGAGCCGGTCCACCCCGAGCGAGCGCAGGTTCTCCAGCACCCCCGAGCGCAGCTGTTCGGGCCGCAGCGCGGACAGCCAGCGCCCGGTCTCGTCCCGCGCGGCGCCGACCTTGCTGACCAGCACAAGATCATCCGGGTACGGCCACAGCGCCTCCCGGATCAGCGCGTTGACCACGTCCGGCCCGTAGTACTGCGCGGTGTCGATGTGGTTGACGCCCAGTTCAACGGCCTTGCGCAGCACGTCGAGGGCGGAGTCGCGGTCACGCGGTGGCCCGAAGGCCCCGGGCCCGGCGAGTTGCATCGCGCCGAAGCCGATCCGTCGCACCGAGCGGTCGCCGAGCGGAAAGGTGTCATCAGTCACGACCCTCACTCTACGATTTCCGCCCGGTTCCGCCAGGGCACGCCGGGATGCCCGACCTCGATCGAGGTCACCACCACCCCCGACCGGGTCAACAGCGCAGGCCGGCCAGGATCTCCACGATCGTCTCCGGCTTGTGGCGCAGCGTCGCCCGGCCCACCGACAGCTCGCAGCGCACCACGTCCGGGTCGTCGGTCTCGAACGCGTTCGGCCACACCCACAGCCCGGTCTCCGCCGAGATCCGCTCGGCGTTCTCCCGGAAGCGCTCGACGGTCGTGCCGAACAGCAGGTGCATCATCGGCGTCTGCGGCGGGTCGGGCACCACCCGGATCCCCGGCACCTCGGCCAGCGCCGCCGCGACGGCCCGGGCGTGCGCCAGCCGGGCCGGCATCTCGGCCAGCGAGGCGTCGAGCAGCCCGAGCGCCGACGCCGCGGCCGGCCACATGGCGAACAGCGTCCCGCCCAGCCGGCCGCGCCACTCCCGTACCTGGGCGACGTCGTCCGCCGGGCCGGCCACGCAGCAGCCCGGCAGCGCCCCGATGCCCTTGTAGAACGAGACGTACACGGTGTCGAAGAGGGCGGCCACGTCGGCGGGGGAGCGCTCGTAACCGGCGCAGGCCTCCCACAGCCGGGCGCCGTCGAGGTGCACGGCCGCGCCCCGGTCACGGGCCCACGAGGTCTGCGCGATCAGGTCGTCCCACGCCGGCAGCGCGCCGCCGAGGTCCCGTTGTGGCAGCTCCAGCACGAGCGCGGCCACCGGCTCGGCCACCCCGGTCAGGTCGTCGAGCCGGATCAGCCGGGCGAAGTCGCCCACCGGCCGCCCGACGAGCTGGTGCAGCCGCGCGTACCCCTGGCCCTCATGCCGTTCGAGGTGGGAGTACGGGTGCCAGACGACCGTGCGGTTGGTGCGCCGGTCGGCGTGCACGCGCAGGGTGGCGCCCTGTGCCATGGTGCCGCTGGGCAGGAAGACGGCCGCCGGCTTGCCGAGCAGCTCGGCGACGTGCTGCTCCAGCTCGGCCACGACGCCACCCTCGCCGTACAGGTCGGGGGTGACGTCGGCGGCGATCGAGGCGATCAGCTCCGGGGGGCGGACCAGGCCGTTGCCGAGCAGGGAGTCGGTGCAGGCCGCGCGGCGAGCGCTGATGTCGTCATCCACCGCGCCAGTCTGTCGTGTTCCGCCCCCGGTGTCAGGCGGGTCAGCGGCGGACCGGCATGAGGATGGAGTACGTGCCGGTGCCGCGTACCGCCAGGGGTTTGATCGGCCCGTCGAGCTGGAGCACCAGCTGGCCGGCGCCGCCGGCGTCGAGGGCCTGGAGCAGGAACTCGCGGTTGACCGCGACGTGCGCCTGCTCGTCGGCCGCCCAGTCGGCCTCGGCCGCGACCCGCAGCGCGCCGGCCGGATCCAGCGCCAGGACGGCGAGGTCGAACTGCTTGCCGTTGTGCTCGCGGGACACGGCCGGCACCGCGTCGACCGCCGCGCGCAGGGCGGACACGTCGACCCGCACCTGCCGGCTGCCGGCCGCGCCGAGGTCGACCAGGCGGTGGTGGTCGGGGAAGTCGACGTCGAGGGGGCCGCCCTCGACGCGGCGGCCGCCGACGTCGGCGCTCAGGCCCTCGGGGCCCATCGTGAGCACCGCCGGGCCGGTGCCGGAGAGCAGCGGGCGCAGCTCGTCGACGAAGGGCAGCGGTGCCACGAGTCTGACCGGTGGCCCGGCGACGGCGGCCTCGGCCTCGGCCACGGCGAGCCGGTAGCGGTCGGTCGCCACCAGGGTCAGCGCGGCGGTGCCGGTCTCGAACAGCACGCCGCCGAGGACCGGCAGCTCCGGGTCGGCGGACGCGGCGAAGCGGACCGCGTCGAGGGCGGCGGCGAGGGCGGCGGCGGGCAGGGTGATCGTGGTCAAGGCGAGCTCCTGAAGATCCAGTAGGGCGTGGACGCGGGAGAGCTCACGACGGGCGTCGGCGAGGCCGTCCTCCAGCCGGCGCAGGTGCTCGTCGAGCAGCTTGCGGACCGCCGGCGGATGGGCCAGTTCGGCGACCGCCCGGGTGATGTCGGCCACCGGCATGCCCACCCGGCGCAGGCCGGCCACCAGGCGTGCCGCCCGCAGCTGGCCGTCGCTGTAGCGGCGGTAACCGGTGACCGCGTCAACCTCGGCCGGCACCAGCACGCCGGCGCCGTCGTAGAAGCGCAGCGCGCTGATGCTCAGGCCGCTGGCCCGGGCGATCTCGCCGATGCTGTGCCGGCCGGTGCCGTCCATGTCGTCGCTCTCCACACCTGGAACCCTGCTGCCTCGACCTGCTCGAGGGTCAAGCGCCTGTGCGATCGTGCTGGCATGGCGCGTGACGTGGTGATGGTGAACGGTCTGCCAGGCGCGGGCAAGAGCAGCCTGGCGCCCCGGCTCGCCGCCCGGCTCGGTGCCGCCTGCCTCGGCAAGGACCGGATCAAGGAGGCGCTGGCCGACGCGGTGGTGACCGAGATGCCCGGGCTCGGCGCCGTCGCGATGGACACCGTATGGAACCTGTCCGCGCAGGTCAGCGGCATGGTGGTGGTGGACTCGTGGTGGTTCCGGCCGCGCGACCTGGCGCAGGCCCGGGCCGGCCTGCGCCGCTCCGGCGCCACGGCCAGCGTGGAGATCTGGTGCGCCGTCCCCGCCGAGCTGGCCCGGACCCGCTACCTCGCCCGCCGGCGGCACGCGGTGCACGCCGACGCGGAGAAGCTGGCCACCGAGTGGACCGGCTGGGCGGCGGCCGCCGAGCCGCTCGGGCTGGGCCCGGTGATCCGGGTCGACACCGCCGGCACGGTCGACGTCCACGCCCTCGGCGACCAGGTCCGCGCGGCCCTGTGGACAAGCTGAGAAAGCCGGCTGATCGGTGCCGCGGGGCACGCGGTCAGGAACCGAGGGACCAGCCGGCCGGCGCAGCAGCCGTCGACGACCTCTCGCCGCTGGGGATGACTCGTGCCGCTGGGGATGACTCGTGCCGCTGGGGATGACTCGTGCCGCTGGGGATGACTCGTGCCGCTGGGGATGACTCGTGCCGCTGGCGACGACTCTCACAACCGGCGACGACTCTTGCCGCCGGCAATGGTTCTCGTCGCCGTTACGGGCTCCCACCCTCATCGCAGGTGAGGACGCTCACCGCCTCGCCTCCGGTGGCGCGCGGACCCGCCCGATCCGCCGCCGGACACCCCGCCGACGCCGATCATGATGAGCTGCGGTTAGCTCCGCACCACACCGCCACAAGATCTCGCCAAACCACCCACGAGAGCCTGATTGGCAGGCGAAATGCGGCGGTTTGTCGCCCAGATGCGCCCGGATGGTGAAACACCTGACCACCAAATGAGACAACGAACCAGAAATCCGAGACAACCGCCCACTATCCGAACGCGGTGTCCCACCATCGGGAAACAGGACCCCAAGGCCCTCGCGTCCAGTAGCCCATGCCCGGACATAACCGGCACACTGGCTAACCACCCCCGACCGGCTAACCACCCCCGACCGGCGCCAACCACTCCCGACCGGCACTAACCACCCGCCCCGGCCCGACCAGCGATCAACCGTCGGAAGCGCACATGTGACCAGGACGCAGTGCAGGACGCGCGCTGACCCCGCCGACGTACAACCCCCGTAGCGTTCACGCCGGCCAGCGAAGGTTCGATAGTCGGGTGCCTGGGTGACCTCCGCCCACTCGCCGGAATAGATCATCTAGCCGAGCAGCAGGACCGCGATCCCGGCCATGACGGCGGCGATCAGGCCGTCCAGCACCCGCCAGGCGACCGGCCGGGACAGCACCGGGGCGAGCCGGTGCGCGCCCAGGCCCAGCGCCGAGAACCACACCGCGCTCGCCGCCGCCGCGCCGATCCCGAACAGCCACCGGTGCGGATGCTGCTGGGCCACCGAGCCGAGCAGCAGCACGGTGTCGAGGTAGACGTGCGGGTTGAGGTAGGTCAGCGCGAGGCAGGTCAGCAGGGTCGCCCGCAGCGTGGCCGGCGTCCCGCCGGCTGCCGTCAGGGTCCCCGGCCGCCAGGCCCGCTTCGCCGCCAGCGCGGCGTAGGTCAGCAGGAACGCGGCGCCCACCCAGCGGATCGCGGTTACGGCCGTGGGCCGCGCGGTCACCACCGCGCCGAGCCCGGCGATCCCGGCGGTGATCAGCGCCAGGTCCGAGACGGCGCAGACCAGGACCACCGCGATCACGTGCTCCCGGCGCAGGCCCTGGCGCAGGACGAACGCGTTCTGCGCCCCGATGGCGACGATGAGCACGAGCGAGGCAGCGAAACCGGCGAAAGCGGAGGTGAGCACGGCCTCGACGCTAGGGCGGGCGGGTGATGTAATCCAGCTAAAGATTCTTCACGAAGATAAGGAGCACTGTTCTTGGACGCGGTCCAGCTCGCCACGTTCCAGGCGGTGGTCGAGGACGGCAGCTTCGAGGCCGCGGCCCGCACGCTGCACGTCACCCCGTCCGCGGTGAGTCAGCGGATCAAGGCGCTCGAACAGGACGTCGGTCAGGTGCTGGTGCGCCGGGCCAAGCCGTGCACAGCCACCGAGGCGGGCCAGGCCCTGCTCCGGCTGGCCGGGCAGATCGCGTTGCTGGAACGGGAGGCGCTGGCGGCGGCCCGGGGCGAGGCGGGCGGCGGTGGCCGTACCCGGATCTCGGTGGTCGTGAACGCCGACTCGCTGCACGCCTGGTTCCTGCTCGCGCTGGCCGCGCTGCCGGCGGAGCCGGCGCTGAGCTTCGAGCTGCACCAGGACGACCAGGACCACACCGCGGCGCTGCTGCGCGCCGGTACGGCGATGGCGGCGGTGACCGCGCAGCACGTGGCGGTGCAGGGTTGCCGGTTGGAGAAGCTGGGCGCGATGCGCTACCTGGCGGTGGCCGCCCCCGGTCGCTTCACCGGCTTCGGCACCGCACCGATGCTGGTCTTCAACCGCAAGGACCGGCTCCAGCACCGTTTCCTCGCGGCCCTGGGCCACGGCGACGCGGATCCGCCGATCCACTATGTCCCGGCGACGCACGCCTTCGTCGAGGCGATCCGGCTGGGCCTGGGCTGGGGCATGGTGCCCGAGCAGACCGCCCGCGAGGACATCGCGGCCGGCCGGGGCGTGGACCTGGCCCCGGGCCGGCACCTGGACGTGCCGCTCTACTGGCAGTACTGGCGGATGGAGTCGGCGGTGCTGACGGCCCTGACCACCGCGGTCAAGGCCGCCGCCGCCGAGGCGCTGCGATAGTCAGTCGTTGGCGTGCAGGGCGGCGTTGAGCTCGATGCCCGTGCCCTTGCGCGGGCGGGCCTCCAGCGCACCGGTCACCGAGTTGCGCCAGAACAGCAGGCCGTTCACGCCGGACAGCTCGCGGGCCTTGACCACCCGGCCGTCCGGCAGCGTCAGCTTCGACCCCGCGGTGATGTAGCAGCCGGCCTCGACCACGCAGTCGTCGCCGAGCGAGATGCCGATGCCGGCGTTCGCGCCGAGCAGGCTGCGCTCGCCGATCGACACCTTGTCCTTGCCGCCGCCGGAGAGCGTCCCCATGATCGAGGACCCCGCGCCGACGTCGGAGCTGTCGCCGACGACCACGCCCTGCACGATCCGGCCCTCGACCATCGAGGTGCCCAGCGTGCCGGCGTTGAAGTTGCAGAAGCCCTCGTGCATCACGGTGGTGCCGCTCGCCAGGTGCGCGCCGAGCCGGACCCGGTCGGCGTCGGCGATCCGCACGCCGGCGGGGGTGACGTAGTCGGTCATCCGCGGGAACTTGTCCACGCCGTAGACCGCGAGGTGCCGGCCGGCGGCGCGCTCGATGAAGCGCAGCTCGTCCACCCGGTCCGGGGGGCACGGCCCGGCCGAGGTCCAGGCGACGTTCGCCAGCATGCCGAAGATGCCGTCGAGGTTCTGCTCGTTCGGCCGCACCAGCCGGTGCGACAACAGGTGCAACCGGAGGTACGCGTCGGAGGCGTCCTTGATCGGGTCGGCGAGCGAGCCGATCTCGACCCGCACCTCGACGGTCGCCAGGCCGGTGAGCGCCTTGGGCCCGGTGAGGCCGGCGGGCAGCGTGGGAGCGTCGCCGGGCGCGGCGCCGAGGCCGAGGAAACCGGTCGGATACCAGGTGTCGAGCACCTGGCCCTCGGCGGTGACGGTGGCGAGGCCGATGCCCCACGCGGGCGAGGTCGAGATCGCGGTACTCACGCAGCGAACCCTACTAGCCACCGGTGGCGGCGGTGGCGCCGGTTCCGCCCGGTCCGGCGGGTGGGACGGGGACCCGGCAGGTCATCGCCCGTGG
Source organism: Actinoplanes sp. NPDC049599 (assembly GCF_044465625.1). Classification (NCBI taxonomy): domain Bacteria; kingdom Bacillati; phylum Actinomycetota; class Actinomycetes; order Micromonosporales; family Micromonosporaceae; genus Actinoplanes; species Actinoplanes sp. NPDC049599. The sequence goes on along the minus strand of NZ_JBITLX010000003.1, from coordinate 97,677 downwards.
TGGCGGGCGTCGATGATCGCCGCCACCGCGTCGAGCCAGCGGGCGAAGGCCTCGTCGGCGTCGGCCGCGGCGGCGCGGGCCAGCCACGGCCGGACCAGCGCCGACTGCTCGGCCGTGGGCAGCGGCGAGGGCAGCTGGACCGCGTAGCCGGAGCCGCCGCGCCGGACGATCTCCGCCAGGTAGCTCAGTGACCGCGGCAGCACGCCGGCCCGGTCCGCCTGGATCGCCGCCGCGACCGCGCCGCCGGTCACCAGCTGCCGCGCGGGATCGGGGCAGCGCAGCGCCTCGGTGATCGCCGCCGGCACGTCGATCGACACCATCTGCTCGTCGGTCCGCAGGCCCGGCCGGCTCATCGGCCGGCCCGCTCGGGCAGCCGGATCGTGCTCGGCGTGGCCGGGATGTCCGGGTCGATGCCGTCCACGTGGCCGCTGACGAAGTCGCCCTCGGTGATCCAGTAGGTGTAGCCCCACGGGTTGTACACCTGGAGCTGCCGGCCGGCATGCCCGATGACCATCAGCTGGTGGGTCTCGCCCTTCTCGCGGGTGAAGAACGGCACCGGATAACCCTCGTCGACCGCCCGCTCGATCGACGGGACGGTGGCCTCGCGGTCGGCCCTGCCGTCCAGCTCGACGTTGCTGTAGCCGGCCCCGGTGTGCGGCGCGATCTCCTCGTTGGCCACGGTCGCCGACTGCTCGGACGTCATGCCGTCGCGGCCGAGGTGCTGCTGGAGCCAGGACCGGCCGTCGTCGTAGAGCTGTTCCTGCTCGTCGCGCAGCCGGTGGGCGAAGGCGGCCGGGTTGTCGAAATCCGGGTCGCCGGGGTGTCCACCGGTGGTGAGCCGCAGCGCGTAGAGCGGATCAACCTCGGCGCGGGCGGTCACCGTCGACGCCGCCACGCAGGTGGGACGGTTGCCCTGCGACCACTTGGCGGAGCCGTACGCGTGGTGGTCCTTGCCGGCGGTCGGCTTCTCGACGTCCAGGGAGAGTGGGCTCAGGTGCTCCTCCAGCCAGCCCGGGTCGTCGCCGTGCCCCGCGATCAGCTGGTCGAACCCGGCCACCTCAGCCACCGAATACCCCGCTGCGAGCGTCTTCAGCAGGTACGCCCGGTGCTCCGGCGACGCGGCCGCGGCCAGCAGGCCGGTCAGCCGTTCCCGCTCGTCGTCGCCCAGCGCCGACAGCGCCTCGGCCGCCCGCCGGTCCATCGCCGGGGTCAGCACCGGGGTGTGCGGCACCGGCGTCCGGGTCCAGCCGGCCCCCGCGATCACCACGTCGTCCACCGGCGACAGCGGCGAGTCGCTCAGCCGCCCGGTCCGCGCCTGCGTCTCGATGTCGTGCAGCGCCGTCGCGAAGTCCTCCGCCGCGTGGCGCATCGCGACGTGCAGGTCGACCCGGCTGTCGATGCCCGCGACCGCCGCGGCGTGCTCCTGCCGCACGGCCTCGCCCTCGTGCCCCGGGCCGGGCCCGCCGCCCCGGGTCAGCGCGCCGACCGTGGCGGCGATCCCGGCCAGCGCGGTCGCGGCCGCCCGGTCGTCCGGCTCGTTGCGCACCTGCTCGGCGTGCTGCCGGACCTGGCCGGCGACGGCGCGGAAGGCCATCAGGGCCCGGAACATGTCGTCGGCCAGCGCGCGCAGTGCGTCGTCCGCGGCGACGTGGGTGGCGCCGGCCCAGACCGCGCTGATGCCCATCCTGGACAGTGGTTCCACTGCCGCCAGCGCCCGTTCCACCGACTCCGCCACCGCGTCGCAGCACTCCGCGATCGTGCTCAGCTCGGCGGCGTCGCCCCCGAAGGTCGGCACGGCCGCCGCGGCGGCACAGGCCGCCGCCAGCTCGTCCGCCTCCCGCACGCCGTGCGCGGCGTGGATGTCGTCCTGCAGGTCCTGCAGCCGGTCCAGCTCGTCATTCATCGGCCGGCGGCCAGCCGCGCGGCGCCCCGGTCGTCGGCCGCGTCGTAGTCGTCGGCCGCCGCGTCGAGCGCGTCGGCCAGCTGCCGCGCGGCCTCGGCCAGCACCTCGGTCTCCTTCTCCCAGGCGGCGACCACCGCCCGGTACGGACCTGCCGTGGTGTAGCTGTCGAACGCGCCGGTGACCCGGAAGTCGCGTTCGGGCCCGCCGGCCCGGATCCCAGCTTTTCGGAGGTGCTCGGCCACTTCGTCGCGCAGTGTTGTCGCGGCCGTCCGCAGCTGTGTCGTGTCGACCTGCATCGTCCGTACGCCTCCCCAGGTTCCGGATCCGAAAGCCTAGTGGGAAAAGCACCGCCCGTGTGCGTTTGATCTCGCTCCGCGCATCCAGGTCCGGCTTCATCCGCGGGCGGTAATGTGCCGCTCATGGCGAACCCGCTGACCCCTGACGTGCTCGTCGACCCCGTGGTGCTGACCCGCACCCTGGTCGACATCGAGTCCGTCTCCCGCGACGAGAAGGCCATCGCCGACTGCGTCGAGGACGTCCTGCGGCAGGCGCCGCACCTGCGCACCGAGCGGTACGGCAACACCGTCATGGCCCGCACCGACCTGGGCCGCGAGCAGCGGGTCGTGCTCGCCGGCCACCTGGACACCGTCCCGCTCAACGACAACTTCCCGTCGACCGTGGTCGACGACCTGATCTACGGCTGCGGCGCCTCGGACATGAAGTCCGGCGTCGCGCTGGCCCTGCACCTGGCGGCGACCCTGCCCGAGCCCGGCTACGACGTCACCTACCTCTTCTACGAGGCGGAGGAGATCGAGTCGCAGTACAACGGCCTGCACCTGGTCTCCCGGGAGCGCCCGGAGTGGCTGCGCGCCGACTTCGCCCTGCTGCTGGAGCCCACGTACGGCGTGGTCGAGGCCGGCTGTCAGGGCACCTTGCGGGTGCGGGTACGGACCCACGGGCGGCGCGCGCACACCGCCCGGGCCTGGCGCGGAGTGAACGCCATCCACGCGGCCGGCGAGGTGCTGCGCCGGCTCGCCGATTACCGTCCGCGCACGGTGACCATCGACGGTTGTACGTACCGTGAGGGTTTGAACGCGGTCAAGATCACCGGCGGGGTGGCCGGCAACGTGGTCCCCGACGAGTGCGTGATCGAGGCCAACCTGCGGTTCGCCCCGGACCGCTCGGAGCGGCAGGCGCTGGATCATGTGCGCGAGGTCTTCGCGGGTTTCGACGTGGAAGTGGCCGACTCGGCGCCCGGGGCGCTGCCCGGGCTGGGCGCGGCGCCGGCCCGGGAATTCCTCGCGGCCGTCGGGGCGGAGCCGGCCGCGAAGCTCGGCTGGACCGACGTGGCCCGGTTCGCCGCGCTGGGCATCCCCGCGCTGAACTACGGGCCGGGTGACCCGGCGCTGGCGCACGCCCCGGACGAACACGTCGAGATCGGCAAGATTCGCGACGGCGCGGCCACCCTGCACAGATGGCTGACCTCGTACGAGTAGGGGTCAGGCCGGGTCGGCGCCGGGCCGGGGGATCTCCACCGTGGTCTCGGGGTCGAAGGCGGGATCCGCGCCGGGCGGCGGCAGGGCGAGAGCCATCCGGCGCTCCTCGACCACCAACCGGATGCGCCGCTGCATGCGGCGCTGCATCTTCATACGCTCGTAACGGGTCATCACGGTGGCTCCTCTGCCCAGATGCCCGGCAAAGGCCGGACGCCGTGCCTGCGCCGTGCGGGTTTGGTAACTGTACAGACGCTCCAGAGCTACCGTCCGTTGCTTCAATCTGGCAAAAAGGCCGCTGCGTCGCAATCCTCTTGCCGAAACCCAACCGGTTATTCACCGGTTACGGACCGTCCGCACTACCGTGGTTGCCATGACGGACAGCACCAACGGACGTAGGCGCGTACCCCCGGAGCGTCATCGCGGTGCCGTCACGCTCCGGCGTGAATCGATGCCGCTCAGTACCGCAGACGAAAAACTACTCGATTCGCACCACCGTGGCGAGTGGAAGACCAAGGACGCCTGGCGGGCGCTGCGCATCCTGTCGGAGTTCGTCGAGGGCTTCGACACCCTGGCCGACCTGCCGCCGGCGGTCAGCGTCTTCGGCTCGGCCCGCAGCACCCCGGACAGCCCCGAGTGCGAGCTCGCCGCCGACCTGGGCGCGGCGCTGGCCGAGGCGGGCTACGCGGTGATCACCGGCGGTGGCCCGGGCGTGATGGAGGCGGCCAACCGCGGCGCGACCGAGGCCGGCGGCATGTCGGTGGGGCTGGGCATCGAGCTGCCGTTCGAGCAGGGCCTCAACGACTGGGTCGACATCGGCATCGACTTCCGCTACTTCTTCGTCCGCAAGACCATGTTCGTCAAGTACGCGCAGGCGTTCGTCGTGCTGCCCGGCGGCTTCGGCACGCTCGACGAGCTGTTCGAGGCGATCACGCTGGTGCAGACCAAGAAGGTCACCCGGTTCCCGGTGATCCTGATCGGCACCGACTACTGGGGCGGGCTGCTCGACTGGATCAAGGGCCGGCTGCTGGCCGACGGCAAGGTCAGCGAGGCGGACATGGAGTTGTTCCTGCTCACCGACGACGTCGAGCAGGCCGTGCAGTTCATCGTGGACGCCGACGCGGCGCTCGCCGAGAACGGGACCCGGTGACGTGGCGGCGGTCTGCGTCTTCTGTGCCTCCTCCAGCACTCTCGATCAGCAGTGGCTCGACCTCGCCGCCCAGCTCGGCAAGGCCCTCGGCCCCCGCGGCCACAGCCTGGTGTCCGGCGGCGGCTGCGTCGGCATGATGGGCGCCGTGGCCGACGGCGCCCGGGCCGGCGGCGCCCACACGCTGGGCGTGATCCCGCAGTCGCTGGTCGACCTGGAGGTCGCGGACACCCGGGCGGACGAGCTGATCGTCACCACCGACATGGGCGCCCGGAAGAACATCATGATCGACCGGTCGGACGCGTTCGTCACGCTGCCGGGCGGCCTGGGCACGCTGGACGAGCTCTTCGAGGTCTGGACGACCGCGACCCTGGACCTGCACCGCAAGCCGATCGTCCTGCTCGACCCGACGGGCTTCTACGACGGGCTGTGGGGCTGGTTGACCGGCCTGGCCGACACGAAGTTCGTCCGCCGCCCGGCGCTGGCCCAGGTGACGGTGGTCGGGTCGATCGAAGAAGCGCTGGACGTGATCGAGGTGGCGGACCGGCTGGCGTCACGCCGGGGCGGGAGTCCCCCCGCCCCGGCGTGACCAGGGACCTCGGCAGCCCGCCGGGCGACTCGGGGGCACGCCGAGGCACGCTCTCACCGGACGTGCGCGTCCGCCCCGAGTGCCGCGCGGCGGCTTCGACGCTGCCGAGGCAGACCCGTTCGCTGTGGCCCTGCCGAACCGGTGCGACTCCGGCTGCCGGTCCGGCAGGGGGCTGAGATCCATCGATCGTCGCTGCTAGATGGGTTTAGCTGACGTTGCTCCCCCGCCTCGCGAACGTCAAGGGGTCAATGGGCAGTTCCTCGCCTGTGATGTTTTCCGAAACGCGCGGATCGGCCGATCACCCGGCGGGCGGCGCATGGAAGACTTCGGGCATGCCCCTGCAACGGGCGACCCTGCTCCAGGTCGCACAACGGGCCGGTGTGTCCCGCAGCACGGCGTCCTTCGTTCTCGCCGGTCGCCACGTGGACATGCGCATCTCCGAAGACGCCCGGCAACGGGTGCTCCGGGCGGCTCAGGAGCTGGACTACCGGCCGAACCTCATGGCCCGGAGCCTGCGCACGAAGGTCACCAAGACCATCGCGCTGGTCTCCGATACCCTCGCGTCCGACCCGTACGCCGGCCGCGCGATCCACGGCGCCCTGGCGGCGGCGGTCGCCCACGGCCACCTGCTGTTCATCGGTGAGACCGAGGGCGAGGCGGTGATCGAGGAGAAGCTGATCTCCGACTTCCTCGACCGGCAGGTCGACGCCTTCGTGTACGCGAGCATGTTCACCCGCTACGTGCGCGTGCCGAAGCTGCTCAAGGGCCGCAACGTGGTGCTGCTCAACTGCCTGACCCGGGCGGCGAAACCGGCGTACCACTCGATCATCCCGGACGAGGTGGCGGCCGGCTGGAGCGCGGCCAAGGTGATCGTCGAGGCCGGCCACCGCGAGGGCATCCATCTGGTCGGCAACCCCGCCCACCACGTGTTCGCCGGCCGGGAGCGGCTCGGCGGGCTCCGCGAGGGCTTCGGCGCGGCGGGCGTCCAGCTGGCCGGGTCGATCGACTGCGAGTGGTGGCCGGACTCGGCGTACGAGGCGGTCACCAAGGCGCTGGCCGGGGGGCCGCTGCCCCGGGTGCTGATCTGCCTCAACGACCGGGTGGCGCTGGGGGCGTACCAGGCGCTGCGCGAGGCCGGGCTGAGCATCCCCGGCGACGTCTCGGTGCTGTCCTTCGACGACTCCGACCTGGCCGCCTGGCTGCGCCCGCAACTGACCAGCATCTCGCTGCCGCACTACCAGCTGGGCTGGCAGGCGGTGGAGACGCTGCTGGACGCGGCGGGCCGCACCGAGCCCGCGGTGCGCCGGGTGCCGATGCCGGTCCGGCACCGGGCGTCCGTCGCACAACCCTGATCGGGATCCGTCGTACCCCCGTGGTCTCATTGGTGCCGTGACCTCGACTCCTGCGGCGGTGCGCCGGCCGGCGTACCGGCTCGTCCGCCGGGCCGCCGCCCCGGCGGAGGCGCTGCGCGACGACCCGCTCCAGCGCTACGTGGTCGAGCACACCGACGGCCCGCTGCTGGTCGTCGGCGGCCCCGGCACGGGCAAGACCACCATGCTGGTCGAGGCGGTCGCGACCCGCATCGCCGAGGGTGTCGACCCGGAACGCATCCTGGTGCTGACCTTCGGCCGCCGCGGCGCGGGCACGCTGCGGGACCGGATCGAGGCGCGCATCGCGGGCCCGAGCTTCCACGAGCCCCTGGTGCGCACCTTCCACGCGTACGCCTTCGGGCTGCTCCGCCGGGCCGCAGCCGAACGCGGAGAGCCCTCGCCGCGCCTGCTGACCGGCCCGGAGCAGGACCTGATCATCCGTGAGCTGCTCGAGGTGGTCGGCGACGCGGAATCCGAGGACACGGTCCGGTGGCCCGAGGCGCTGCGCCCGGCCCTGCCCACCCGCGCCTTCGCCCAGCAGCTGCGCGACCTGATGCAGCGCGCGGCGGAACGCGGCATCGGCCCGGTCGAGCTGGCCCGCCTGGGCGAACGCCTGGGCCGCGACGACTGGCCGGCGGCTGCCCGCTTCATCCGTGAATACGTGGCGGTGCTGGCCCTGCGCGACGCGACCACCCGCGGCTCGGCCGCCTACGACCCGGCGGAGCTGGTCCGAGCGGCCTCGGGCCTGCTGGCCGACGACCCGGAGCTGCTGGCCGCGGAACGCCGCCGGCTGGCTTTCGTGTACGTCGACGAGCTGGCGGACACGGACCCGGCCCAGATAGAGCTGTTGTCGCTGGTGGCGGGCGGCGGCACGCCACTGGTGGCCTTCGGCGACCCGGATTCCTCGGTCTACGGCTTCCGCGGTGCCGACCCGGAGGCGGTGAGCGCTTTCCCGCACCGGTTCCGGACGGCCTCGGGGGCGGTGGCGGAGGTCATCACGCTGCACACGAGCTACCGGGCGGAGCCGGCGGTGCTGACGGCGACGGCCCGGGTGTCCCGGCGGATGCGGGGGGCATCCCGCCACCGCTACCTCCACCCGCCACCCGCATTCCAGGGCCCGGCGCCCGACGCTGCGGGCGCGGCTGCCGCCGGGGGATCGCCCAGCGGCGGGGGATCGCCCGGCGGCGGGGGATCGCCCGACGGTGGGAGATCCGCTGGCGGTCGGGGATCCGCTGGCGGTGCCGGTTCGCCCGGCGCTGAGCATCCGGCCGCTGGGGGCGGCCGTCGGCCGGAGGATGCCGACCCGGTGGTGGCCGGTGCCGTCGTGCGGACGTTCCGCTCGCCGACCAGCGAGACCGCCTACGTCGCCCATGCGCTGCGTGAGGCCCACCTGCTGCACGGTGTGCCCTGGTCCCGGATGGCCGTGGTGCTGCGCTCGACCACCCTGCAGCTGCCCTCGATCCAGCGGGCCCTGACCGCCTCCGGCGTGCCCACCGTCACCCACTCCGAGGATCTTCCGCTGCACCTGCAGCCCGCCGTCGCGCCGTTCCTGCTGCTTCTGCGCTGTGCGCTGGAGCCGGATGTGCTCGATGAGGAGGCCTCGGTCGCGTTGCTGCACTCGCCGCTCGGTGGCGCCGACCCGCTGGCCGAGCGGCGGCTGCGGCAGGGACTCCGGGCCCTGGCCCTGGCTGCCGGCGACCGGCGGCCGTCCGGGGAGCTGCTGGTCGACGCGCTGCGCGATCCGGCCGGGCTGGACGTCGTGGAGCGGCGCTGGGCCAAACCCGCCCAGAACGTGGCCCGGCTCATCGCCATCGTCCGCGCGGCCGCGGCCGCTCCGGGCGCCACCGCCGAGCAGGTGCTGTGGGCGGTCTGGCACGCCAGCGGCCTGGCCGAACGCTGGTACGCGCTGAGCACCCGCGGCGCCCCGGTCGAGCCCGGCGGCGAGGGCGGCCGGGCCCGGCAGTGGCGGGCGGAGGCGGCCGACCGGGATCTGGACGCGATCGTGGTCCTCTTCGACGCGGCGGCCCGGTTCGTGGACCGGCTGCCCGGCGCCCGCACCGAGGTGTTCCTGGACCACGTGCTCGGCCAGGATCTGCCCGCCGACTCGATCGCGCCGAGCGCCGACCGTGGCGAGGCGGTCCGGCTGCTCACCGCCCACGCCGCCAAGGGGCTGGAGTGGGACGTGGTGGTGCTGGCCGGCGTCCAGGAGGGAATCTGGCCCGACCTGCGGCTGCGCGGCAGCCTGCTCGGCTCGGAACGCCTGGTCGACTTCCTGGCCGGCCGTGCCGCGGCGGGCGCGGCCGCCGTCGTCGGCCAGACCTCGGCGCTGCTGGACGAGGAACGGCGGCTCTTCTACGTCGCCGCCACCCGGGCCCGGCAGCAGCTGATCGTGACGGCGGTGGCCTCGGCCAGCGTCGGCGGCTCCGACGGCGAGGAACAGCCGAGCCGCTTCCTGGCCGAGCTGGCCCTGCCCGACCGGCGCAGCGGCCCCGACCCACGGTTCCCCCCGGACCCCGGTCCGGCCGACCCCGACGACCCCGGCCCGCCCGAACCCGACCCGGACCTCTGGGACAACGGCGGCCCCGGCGCCGCCGAACCCGCCGACAACGACAAACCCCCGGTCCCGGCCCCCCGAGACAGCGACGAGGTTGCCACCCCGGCCGACGAGCCGGAACCCGACTCCGACCCCGCCCCGGAGGACCACGACCACGAGGACGACATCCCCGTGGGGCGGCCACCCCGTGCCCTCACCCTCTCCGCACTCGTCGCGGAACTGCGTACCGTCGTCGTCGCCCCCGATGCCACCCCCGCCCGGCGGCATGCCGCCGCGGCCGAGTTGGCCCGGCTCGCTGCCGCCGGCGTGCCCGGCGCGCATCCCGACGAGTGGTGGGGTCTGCGGCCGCTCTCCGACGACCGGCCGCTGGCCGCGGCGGGCGAAGCCGTCAAGGTCACCCCGTCCTCGATGGAGAGCGCGCTGCGGTGCAGCCTGCGCTGGTTGCTCGAACGGCACGGCGGCGCCGCGCCGGCCGGCCCGGCGCAAGGGGTCGGCAACCTGGTGCATGCCGCCGCGATGCTCGCCGAGGATGCCAACGCCGACCGGGAACGGCTGATCGAGTACGTCTCCGGCCGCTTCGACGCGATCGAGCTGGCCGCCCGCTGGCTGGCCGGCCCCGAGCAGGAGCGCGCCCAGGGCATGGTGGACAAGCTGCTGCGCTGGCTGGCCAAGAACCCGCGCCGGCTGCTCGCCATCGAGCATGAGTTCACGGTGCGGCTCGACGATCCGAGCCGGCCGATCCAGCTCACCGGCCGGGTCGACCGGCTCGAGGTCGACGACCAGGGCCGGCTTGTGGTCATCGACCTCAAGACCGGCAAGAGCACCACCGTCTCCGCCGGCGACGTCGAGGAGCACGCCCAGCTGGCCGGCTACCAGGCCGCCGTCGACGCCGGGGCGTTCGGCGAGTTCGGCGACCAGAGCGGCGGCGCGGCCCTGGTGCAGCTCGGCCCGACCAAGGAGGCCCGCGAGCAGATGCAGCTGCCGCTCGCCGAGGCCACCGACCCGAACTGGGCGTACGCGATGGTCCGCCGCACCGCCGACACGATGGCCGCAGCCACCTTCTCGGCCGTCGCCAACAACAAGTGCCGGGTCTGCCCGGTGCGCACCAGCTGCCCGATCTCCGGGCAGGGCCGGCAGGTCGTCGAGCCGTGACCCAGCCCAGCCTCTTCACCGACACCCCCGCCCGGCCCCGCCGCCGGGCCGACGCCGGGCCCCGCTACACCCCGCTGGAGCTGGCCCGGCTGCTCCGGCTGCACGCGCCGACGCCGGAACAGGCCGCGATCATCGCGGCGCCGGTCGAACCGGTGCTGGTGGTCGCCGGCGCCGGCTCCGGCAAGACCGAGACGATGGCCTCGCGGGTGGTCTGGCTGGTCGCCAACGGTTACGCCCACCCGGACGAGATCCTGGGCCTGACCTTCACCCGCAAGGCCGCCGGCGAGCTGGCGCACCGGGTACGCACCCGGCTCGGGCAGCTGGTCCGGCGGCTCGGCCAGCAGGACGCCCTGGCCGGGGAGCCGACGATCTCCACCTACCACTCGTACGCGGCCCGCGTGGTCACTGAGCACGGCCTGCGCGCCGGGTACGAGCCGTCGGCCCGGCTGCTCACCGAGGCGGCCCGCTGGCAGATCGTCGACTCGCTGGTGCGCTCGTACACCGGGGAGATGACCGGGCTGAACCGCGCGCCCGGCACGGTCACCGACGACGTGCTGGCGCTCTCCGGTGAGCTGGCCGAGCACCTGGTCACCCCGGACGACCTGTCCGCGTGGACCGGCCGGTTCTTCGCCGACGTGCAGTCGCGGCCCGGCCGGGTCTACAAGGACGTCACCGACATGCTGCTGCGCCAGCGCCACCGGCTCACCCTGCTGCCCCTGGTCCGCCTCTACGACCAGCGCAAACTCGACATCGAGGCGATGGACTTCGGCGACCAGATGGCCCGGGCGGCGCGGGTGGCCCGGGACCACCCCGAGGTCGGCGCGATCGAGCGGGGCCGCTTCAAGATCGTGCTGCTGGACGAGTACCAGGACACCAGCCACGCCCAGGTGGTGCTGCTCAACGCGCTCTTCGGCGGCGGCCACCCGGTCACGGCGGTCGGTGACCCGTGCCAGTCGATCTACGGCTGGCGCGGCGCCTCCGCGGGCACCCTGGACCGGTTCCCCACCGAGTTCACCGGCCCCGGCGGCCGCGAGGCCTGGGTGCTCAACCTGACCCGCAGCTGGCGCAACCGCCCGGAGATCCTCCAGGTCGCCAACGCGCTCTCCGGGCCGCTGCGGGCCGCCGGCGCCCGGGTCGCCGAGCTGATCCCGGCGCACCGGGTGGCCGACCGGGTGGGCGGGCGCACGGTCGCGTGTGCGCTGCTGCCCACGTACGCGGACGAGGCCGCCTGGATCGCCGACGCCATGCTGGCCGCCTGGCGGGCCTCGGCCCGGCTGCCGGACGCGCTGCCCGGCGACATTCCGCTGGAGCGGCGCCCGACCAGCGCGGTCCTGGTCCGGGTGCGCAGCCAGATCCCGGCGATCGAGGAGGCGCTGCGCGCCCGCGGGCTGCCGGTCGAGGTGGTCGGCCTGGGCGGCCTGCTGGACACCCCGGAGGTACGCGACGTCGTCTGCACGCTGCGGGTGCTCGCCGACCCGATGGACGGGGCGGCGCTGCTGCGGCTGCTGACCGGGGCCCGCTGGCGGATCGGGCCTCGTGACCTGGTCGCGCTGCATCGGCGGGCCCGGGCGATCGCCGCGGCCCGGGTCTCCGGTACGACCGGCGAGGAGCCCGAGGACATCGTCGCGGACCGGCTGGACGACGCCACCCTGGTCGAGGCGATGGCGGACCTCGGCGCGCCGCAGCAGTACTCGCAGGAGGGCTACGCGCGGCTGCGCACGTACGGCCGGGAGCTGGCCGAGCTGCGGCACCGCCTGGACCAGCCGCTGCCCGACCTGGTCGCGGACATCGAACGCACCATCGGCCTGGACGTCGAGGTGGCCGTACGCGGCTGGGGCGCGGGCGACGCCGGCCTGGCCCGCGGCCACCTGGACGCCCTCGGCGACGTGGCAGCCCGGTATGCCGGCGACACCGACGGCGGCACGCTCGCCGGCTTCCTGGCCTTCCTGTCCGCGGCCGAGGAGGAGGAACGCGGCCTGACCCCCGGCCAGGTGGACGTGGTCGAGGGTGCGGTGCAGGTGCTGACCACGCACGCGGCGAAGGGCCTGGAGTGGGACGTGGTGTCGGTCGCCGGCCTGACCAAGAGCGTGTGGCCGGGGATGACCCGGAGCTCGGACCACTACCTGATGGGCATCGGGGTGCTGCCGTTCCCGCTGCGCGGCGACTCCGACGGGCTGCCGGCGCTGGACCTGTCCGAGGCGCACGAGCAGAAGGACGTGGCCGGGGCGTTGACGGCGTTCACCCGGGCGTGGCGGGAGCACGACGAGCGGGAGGAGCGCCGGCTGGCGTACGTGGCGGTGACCCGGCCGCGGCGGCTGCTGCTCTGCTCGGGCTACTGGTGGGGCGACGGGGTGAAGAAGCCCCGCGGCCCGTCGGTGTTCCTGAACGAGATCCGGGCGACCTGCGCCGCCGGCGCCGGCGTGGTGGAGACCTGGACGCCGGAGCCGGCGCCCGATGCGACCAACCCGAGCGCGGAACTGGTGGCGACGGCGGAATGGCCGTCCGACCCGCTGGGCGCGCGCCGACCGGCGATGGCGGCCGCGGCGGACCTGATCCGCCGGATGATCGTGAGCCCGGACCCGGCGGCGGCAGCGGCCTTCGTGGAGCTGGCGGCCACGGACCGGGAGGTGGCGGCGCGCGCGGGCCTGGCCGCCGAGCTGGCCGGCCTGGCCACCGGGGGCGACCCCCTGACCGACCCACACCAGCCCGCCGAAAAAGCCACCCCACCGGAGGCCGGCCCACCGGAGGCGGGCCCAGCGGAAGCCGGCCCGCCCGGCGCGGAAGCCGGCTCACCGGAGGCGGAAGCGGGGCCGCGGGGAGCGGAAACCGGCCCGGCGGAAACCGGCCCGGCGGAGGCTGGGGCTGCTGGCGAGGCGCGGGCCGGGGCCGGGGTCGAGGTCGCCGTCGGTGCGGACGATCCGGACATCGCCCGGTGGCGGCGGGAGGCGACGATCCTGCTCGCCGAGCGGGACGAGCGCGCCCGCCACGACGGTCCCCTCGAAGTGGCCCTGCCGCCGCACATCTCCGTCTCCCAGCTTGTGGTCCTGCGGCGCGACCCGCAGGCCCTGGCCCGCTCCCTGCGGCGACCGCTGCCGCACCGGCCCGCGCCTCACGCCCGGCGCGGCACCGCCTTCCACGCCTGGCTGGAGCAGCGATACGGCAGCGTCCGGCTGCTGGACGTGGACGAGCTGCCCGGCGCGGCGGACGACGACGCGGCCGCCGATGAGGAGCTGGTGGCGTTGCAGGAGGCCTTCCTGGCCGGTGAGTGGGCCGACCGGGTGCCGTTCGAGGTCGAGGTGCCGTTCGCGACCACCGTCGCCGGTGTGGTGGTGCGGGGGCGGATGGACGCGGTCTTCGCCGAGCCCGGCGGGCGGTTCGACGTCATCGACTGGAAGACCGGCCGGCGGCCCACGGGTGCGATGGCCGACGCGGCGGCGGTGCAGCTGGCGGCGTACCGGCTCGCCTGGGCCGCCCTGGCCGAAGTGCCGGTGGCGCACGTCCGGGCCGGCTTCCACTACGTCCGGGACGGCGTGACGGTCCGCCCGGCCGACCTGCTGGACGCCGAGGGCCTGGCGGCGCTGATCGAGGACGTGCCCGAGCCCGCCGCGTGATCAGGTGGTGGCGGCCGCCAGCAGGTACAGCAGGGCGGCCGCATAGGCCTCCTCCGGCGTGGACGCGCCGAACGTCCGGTCCTCGCCCAGCAGGGTGACATCGACGTACCAGCCGGCCTCGGTGCGTCGCAGGGCCCGCAGCGTCCCGCCGAGCAGCTCCCGGAGCTGGTCCTCACGGGGCAGCCACAGTGCCTCGTCCAGCTCCACGTCGTCCATCGCCCACTCCGTGGTGCCGTTGAAGCCGATCACCCGGCCCTCCGGCAGCTGGTAGACCTCGATGGTCATGTTGCTCAGCACAAAAACGTCGTCGTCCAGGTCGCGGTCGGGGATCGCGAAGCGGTCGCCGGGCCCCGGTTTCCAGACCAGACCGGCTTCTTTCAGCTGCTGTGCCACTTGCACGCCGATCACCAGCGGGGTCCCTTCGTCGTGCTAGGCTCCATCGCGTTGTCAGTTTGGTTCCCAAGTACCTAGGAGCGCCTGTGGGGATTCTGCCCCAGGCGCTCTTTGTCGTAACCCGGGTTTCTCCGGTACGGGCGATCAGTACGGCGACACGAGTCCCGCGAAGTGCGGGTCTTACTACCTCGTTCCCGGCGATAATGGACGGGAACGATCGACCGTCGAGGAGACGAGCATGGTTACCGGCGTAGTGAAGTGGTTTAACGCGGACAAGGGCTTCGGGTTCATCACCCCGGACGACGGCGGTGCCGACGTCTTCGCCCACTTCTCCGCCATCCAGACTTCCGGCTACCGCAGCCTGGACGAGAACCAGCGGGTTGAGTTCGAGGTGACCCAGGGCCAGAAGGGCCCGCAGGCCGCGAACATCCGCCCGCTCTGATCTCAGCCCCGCGCTGACCATCGGCGCCGGCCCTCCTGGGGGCCGGCGCCGATGACGTTGTCGAGGGCGCTCAGGCGCCCGCCGGCGAGGCGTCGCCCACCTGCTCGGGCCGCGGCGCGGTGCCGCCCAGGTGGGCCGGCAGCCACCACATGTCATCCGGACCGGACGGCTTCTCCGGGTATTCCCGCTGGGCCGCGTCCAGCAGCGCGCTCAGCCGCTGCCGCAGCACCGCCGTGGTCGCCTCGGTGGTGGCGCCCGCCGCGGCCAGGATCGGCGCCCCGATCTTGATGATGACCGGCACGTGCCGCTTGGTCAGCTCCTTCTTGCGGCCCTTGGTCCAGAGCCGGTGCGGCCCCCACACCGCCATCGGGATCAGCGGCACCCCGGCCGCCTGCGCCAGCCGGGCCGCGCCCGACTTCAGCCCCTTCACCGTGAACGACTCGCTGATCGTCGCCTCCGGGAAGACGCCGACCACCTCGCCCCCCTTGAGCGCCTTCTCGGCCTCGTTGAAGGCCGCGGTGCCCGCCTTGCGGTCCACCGGGATGTGGTGCATGCCGCGCATCAACGGGCCGCTGACCTTGTGGGTGAAGACCGACTTCTTGGCCATGAACCGGACCAGCCGCTTGGCCGGCTGGGCGCCCAGGCCGCAGAAGATGAAATCGAGATAGCTGACGTGGTTGCTGGCCAGCACCGCCCCGCCCGTGGCGGGGATGTGCTCCGCCCCTTCGATCTGAATCCGCAGGTCAAGCACGCGGAACATCGTCTTGGCCAAGCCGATGACGGGGGGATACACGATTTCCATCCGGTTACGGTACCGGCACCGGCTGAAGGTTGCCTGGCTGGAATGCAACCGATCGAGGCTCAGCGGCGTCTTAGAGATGACTGTGCCGGATCCCGGGAGGGGTCCGGCTTCGCTGGGGAGGCTTTCGCATGCAGACCGTGTCCGCCCGCCGGGAGCTGGCCCTGGTGCTCGCTCTGGCCGTCTTCGGGCTCGCGCTCGTGCTCGTCGTCGCGTTCGCCCCGTGGTACGGCCCGGTCGGCCCCGGCGACGCCGGCGCCTCCGTGGTGCAGACCTACCCGCCGGGGGCGGGCACCGCGCTCGGGCGGTGACCCATGACGCGCCCGGGTGGTGTTCACTGGGGTGATGTCCGACAGCACGCAGCCTCCTGCCGCCTGGTCGCGGCCGGGCGGGGCGTGGGGCTCGGGCACCGTGACCGCTCCGGGCGTACCCCCGTTGGTGCCGCCACCACCCACCCCGCCGGAGCCGCCCCGCGTTGCCGGGCCGGAGCGCCGCCGGCGGCAGATGTTGATCTTCGGTGGCATCGCCGGCGCGATCCTCGCGGTCGGCCTGGTGGTGATCCTGATCATCGGGCTGAGCTCGGAGGGTGACGCCTTCGGCAGCGCGGCCGACGCCCCCGCCGATCTGCGGCCGCCGCTGGCCCAGATGTGCCCGGCGCCGACCGTGGCACCCAGCGCCGACCCGACCGGCCGGCCCAGCGCGCCGCCGCCGGCGGTGCCCGGCGAGCGGACCACCGACCCCGACGCGGGCATCTCCTACAAGCGGTACGGCGCCCCCTGGGTCCCGTGGGACACCACCTGGCGCGCCGGCACGCTCGAGGTGCCCTACCGGGTCGGCCAGCACTTCGTGACGGAGCAGTACAGCGCCGGCAGCTACCACGCGTCGATCCTGTCGGCGGCGGTGCCGGCGGCCGACAACGACGCGGTGACGGTCGACCTCAAGTGCGTCGGCCGGCAGGTCGCCGCGGACGTGCGCGCGGAGTATTACCCGCAGCCCAACACGGTCGAGCCGCTGCGGGACGAGATGACCACGCTGGGCGGCAGGCCGGCCTGGGTCAGCGAGTTCCGGCTGCACTTCCAGGCCGCGGGGCTGACCGCCACCGACGAGCTCTCGGCGGTGGCGGTCATCGACGTCGGCAAGACGACCGCCGCGGTGCTGTACGTCTCGATCCCCGGCACGCACAAGCAGTTCGACTACGTGATCGACGACGTGCTCAAATCCGTGCGCCCGATCTAGGCGCCGGTCAGGCCCCAGCGTTTGCGCAGCGCGTTGTCGGCGGCGTTGAAGAGCATGTCGATCAGGATGCCGATCACCAGCACCACGATGATGAACGAGATGACCAGGCTGGACTCGCTGAGGTCGCGGGCCTGCTGCATCCGTACGCCGATGGAGAGCGCACCCGGCACGATCACCAGCAGCTCACCGGCCATCAGGCTGCGCCAGGAGAACGCCCAGCCCTGCTTGAGCCCGGAGATGAACGACGGCAGCGACGCCGGCAGGATCAGGTAGCGGTACTTGGCGAAGCCCGTCATGCCCAGCACCTGGCCGACCCGCAGCCAGGTGCGCGGCACGTAGTCGATGCCGCTGATCAGGCCGTTCGCCACCGACGGCGCGGCGCCGATGACGACCACGAACATGATCGCGCTCTCGCTGATCTGGAACAGCAGGATGGCCAGCGGGAACCACATGATCGACGGCATCGTCTGCAGGCCGGTGATCAGCGAGCCGATGGCCGCCCGCAGCGGCGCGAAGCGGGAGACCGCGGCGCCGACGACCGTGCCGATCAGCACGGCCAGCGCGAAGCCGGTGACCGCGCGGATCATGGTCAGCTGGACGCCCTCCCAGAAGTCACCGGTGGTGATCAGCGTGCCCAGGTCGCCGAAGACCGTGGCCGGGCCGGGCAGCACGTACTCGGGCTTCCACTGCGCCCAGACCACGGCCTGCCAGGCCAGGATGACGATCACGACGGCCAGCAGCTTGGGCCAGGCGCTGCGCCAGATCCGTCCGCCGAGGGCGGCCTTGCCGCGCTCCGGGCCGAGTTCGAGGGCGTCCAGGCCGGTGATCCGGTCGGCGGCGGCGGTGTCGGCCGCGGTACGGGCGGTGGGAACCTCAGCTTGCATGGCGGGCGACCTCCGCGCGGAGCCGGTCGGTGATCTCGGCGGCCTGGCCGGAGACCTCGGGCGAGTCGATGCGCCGGGGGCGCTGGTGGGTGATCGGGAAGTCCTCGATGACCCGGCCCGGGCGGCTGCTCAGCAGCACCACCCGGTCGCCGAGGCGGACGGCCTCGCGCACGTTGTGGGTCACGAAGAGCACGGTCAGGTGCTGCTCGCGCCAGATCCGTTCCAGCTCGTCGTGCAGGATGTCGCGGGTCATCGCGTCCAGGGCCCCGAACGGCTCGTCCATCAGCAGGATGTCGGCGTTCTGGGCCAGCGACCGGGCCAGGGCGACACGCTGGCGCATGCCGCCGGAGAGCTCGTGCGGGCGCTTGTGGCCGAAGCCACTGAGGCGCACCACCTCCAGCAGCTCCTCCGCGCGCTGGCGGCGCTCGGCCCGGCCGATGCCGCGCAGCCGCATCGGCAGCTCCACGTTGCCGGCCACGGACAGCCACGGGAACAGCGCCGCCTCCTGGAACATCAGCGAGACGTGCCGGCCGTCGATGTCCAGCGTGCCGCCGCTGAGCTGGTCCAGCCCGGCGACCAGCGAGAGCAGCGTGCTCTTGCCGCAGCCGGACGCGCCCAGCAGACAGACGAATTCGCCCTTGGCCACGGTCAGCGAGACCCGGTCGAGGGCGAGCAGGGTGTTGCTGCCGGAGCCGTACTGCTTGGAGACGCTGTCCAGCCGGACGATCGCGTCCCGTTCGGTCCGGGTGTCCGTGGCTTCCAGAATGCTCATGGGAACTCCCAGGTGGAGCCGGCCGGGCCCGCTTGCGGCGGACCCGGCCGGGCATGGATCAGGCGGCGGCGGCGTCGCTGACCGCGGGTTGGCCGTCGGCCTTCAGCAGCTCGTTGAGCGGGCCGAGGTCGTAGATGCCCTTGAGGTCGACCGGCTTGAGCAGGCCGACGTCCTGGGCGTGCTGGGCGCTGGTGTAGAGCGACGAGGCGATCGGGTCGTTGGTGAACGACAGGTTCTTGAACGCCGAGGCCAGGATGTCGTCCTTGAGCGGCTTGCCGGACAGCGCGCCGATCTGCTCGTTGGCGGCCTTCTGGGCGCCCGCGCTGTCGGTCGCGATGAGCTTCTCCGCGGCGATGTGGCCCTGCAGCAGCTTCTTGACCGTCTCCGGGTACTTTTTCAGGAACTCCTGCTTGACGATCAGGTGGGTGGTCACGAACTGGCCGTTCGGCCACAGGTCCTTCTCGTTGACCAGCAGCTTGCCCTTGGACTCCAGGATCATCCGGCTCAGGTTGGGCTCGGGCACCCAGGCGCCGTCGATCGCGCCCTGGGCGAAGGCCTGCAGCGCGGTCGCGTTGTCCTGCGGCAGCACCGAGACGTCGCCGCCGCCCTGCTGGTCGGCGTTGAGGCCGTTCGCCTTCAGCCAGGCGCGCAGCGCGACGTCCTGGGTGTTGCCGAGCTGCGGGGTGGCGATCTTCTTGCCCTTGAGGTCGGCCGGGCCGTTGATGCCCGCCTTGACCACCAGGCCGGCGCCGCCGGAGGTGCTGCCCGCGATGATCTTCAGCGCGGTGCCCTTGGAGGTGGCCCAGCCGTTGATCGCCGGGTTCGGGCCGATGTAGGTGGCGTCGATGGCGCCGGAGAAGAGCGCCTCGATGGCGGCCGGGCCGGCGTTGAAGGTCTTGGGTTCCAGCTTGGTGCTGCCCAGCGCCTGCTGGAACAGCCCGTTCTTCACCCCGATCAGGGCCGGCGCGTGGGTGATGTTCGGGAAGTAGCCCAGCCGGAGCGCGCCGGCCTCGCCGCCGGAGGCGGCCTCATCGTCGCCTCCGCACGCTGCGAGGGTGGTGGCCGTCAGGACAGCGGCGGCGGCGAGGGCAAGCGCACGGAGAGTGCGGGAGCTCATGCTCACTCCTAATTCGTGGAAACAGCGGAAACGGTGAGTTCGGCAAGCGTGCGGTGGTTCACGACACCCTCGATGGCTTGCTCCACCGCGAGCCAGACGTCCTTGAGCCCGGTGGCGACACCGTGGTAGGTCGTGGTCCCGGTGGGCAGGCCGCGGACCATGGTGAGGGCGCCGCCGACGGAGCGGACGACGTCGCCGACGGTGATCTCCTCGGCCGGGCGGGCCAGCGAGTATCCGCCGTCCACGCCGCGGTGGCTGTGCAGCAGGCCGGCCCGGCGCAGGTCGAGCAGGATGCCCTGGAGAAAGCTGAGCGGGATGTCCTGGGCCGCGGCCAGGGCGGCGGCTTTGACCAGCTGGGGGTGGCCGGCCGCGATCGTCAGCATGGCCCGGACGGCGTAGTCGGTGCGTGCCGAGACGTACACAACCAGGTCCTCTCGGTCCGGCGGAGCGCTAACTCTGCTTTCTCTATCTGATAGATGGGAATAGTGGACGAGGTGGGCGGGGATCGTCAAGCCCGAACCGGATGGTGAGAAGGCCGCGACCGGGTATCGTCACCCGCCGTGGGGACCCCGGAGACGACGGCGATCAGGATCGGCCTGCACGAGGTGTCCGGTCTGCGCTGGCCGCAGCCGGTGCTGACCGGCGACGGCAAGCGGGAGACCGCGATCGTCCCGTTGCCCCGGTTGCCCTGGTCGGGGGCCGCGATCGAGGTGCCGATGGGCGCGAGTGCGGCGCGCGCGGTCGAGCGGGTCGGCCGGCTCCGCAAGATCTTCGGGTACGGCGTGGTGCCGGTTGTCATCCTGCTGTTCGTGGTCGCCGACGTGCTGTTGCTCTGGGGCCGGTTCGGCGACCTGGACCCGCCCGGCGGCCTGTTCGCGGTGCTGGGCGTGCTCGGCGTGGTGCTGATCCTGACCGGGCTGGTGCCCGACGCGGTCGCCCGGGCCACCGGTGCGCCGTACGTGGCGCGGGACCAGCTGCGCTTCCCGAAGGCGCGCCCGGAGGTGGTGGCTCAGCTGATCAAGCTGAACCCCAAGGCGACGATCGACGGGGCGCCGGCCGGCCGGTAGCGCCCGCGAAGTCACGGAGCGGCGAAACAAGAACGACTACTGAGTGTGGCAATATCGCCCCGTGTTCGCCCTGTCCGAGCGCCGCCGAACGTCCACGACCGTCCGCCTGGCACCGGGCGTGCGGGTGCGGGACTCCATCGCGTACGTCCCGCGCCGCGACCATTTCTTCGCGCTCGACCCGGCCCACCTGCACGCCCTGCGCCAGGTGCGGGCCGGCCGGCCCGCCGGCGCCGCCGAGACCCGGGCGCTGGCCGAGCTGGGCATCTGCGAGACCGACCCGGACACCCCGCGCCGGGCGTTCTTCGGCCGGTCCGTGGTCGGGCAGCTGGCCGCGCTGCCCACGGTGACCGCGCCGCTGGTGGTGAACTGCTTCGCGACCGCGTTCTGCCCGCTGCGCTGCCTGTACTGCCACGCCGACGACCTCATGGTCGGCTACCGCGAGCAGGAGAACGAGGCCGGGTTCGCCCGGGTGCTGCGGGCCGCGGCGGCCACCCCGGCGATGGTCGGCGTGGTCACCGGCGGCGAGCCGCTGGCCCGGGTCGAGCGCGCCGAGCGGCTGATCGCCCGGCTGGCGGAGACCGGCAAGGCGGTGGTGCTGGACACCTCCGGCGTCGGCGACTTCAGCCGCCTGGTCCCGGTCCTGCGCCGGCACCAGGTGCACGTGCGGGTTTCGCTGGACAGCGCCGACCGGGCCGGCAACGACGCGCTGCGCCCCGCGAACCGCCGGCACCTGCCGCCGGGCACCAGCTCCGCCGTCTACGCCCAGGACGCGATCCAGCGCGCGGTCCGGGCGGACGTGCCGTGCAGCGTGCAGACCGTCGTCACGGCGCGCAACGGCGACCTCGGCACGTTGCTCGCCCTGCGTGATCGGCTGGTGGGGTTCGGCGTCACCACCTGGGTGCTGCACGTCGTGGTGCCGGTCGGCAAGGCGGCCCAGCCCAGCCGGGCCGGCCTGCTCGCACCCGCCGGCGTCCAGGAGGTGCTGGACGAGCTGGTCCGGCGTACCGCCGCCGACGGGGTGGCGATCGACATCCGGCTCACCAGCACCCACCGGGCCCCCAACTCCACGCTGCTGATCAGCGCCGAGGGTGAGCTCGCGGTGGAGAACGTGCGGGACGGCGGCAAGAACGTCTTCGTGTTGCCCCGGGTCGGGGTCCGCAACGCGGTGCTCCGGCACTTCCGCGCGCACGTGGATCTGGCCGGGCACGCCGGCCGCTACCTCAACGGGTCGCTGGCGCCGTGGGCGGCCGCGACCGGGGCTACTCTGCCGCGGGCGTGAGCGCCCAGCTCACGGCGGCCTCGAGCAGGCTCTTGATGCTGGCGTCGTCGCCACCGGAGTGCCGTAACACCCGGGCCGGCACGGCGCCGTCCGGGCCCATCTCGCGCAGCCAGGCCGCGGCCAGCGCGCTCTGGTTGGCGGACTCGAAGACGCTGACCAGCTCGGCCGCGGCGGCGAGCCGGCGGCGGACCGGCCAGGCCGGGCGGTGCCCGGCGGCGAGCCAGGACTCGAACTCCCCGACGGTGGCGGCCCCGGCGACGTACGCCGTCAGCTCCGCACCCAGGGCGGTGACGCACAGCGCCGCATCGTCCACGACGGAGGTGTGCCCGATGCGCTCCACAACTGTGGCAGTCATACCCCTGACGCTAACTCGGCGAAGCCAGGACCGCGACCTCCGAACGGCCCAGCGTGCTCATGGCCGCAGAAACAGGTCGGTGACCCGGGCCGCCAGCAGGTCCAGCACCGGGCGCCCGTCCTCGATCGCCGCGACGAACGCCGCCCAGGAGTCCAGCGGGAAGTCCTCGGTCTCCGGCACCGGCTCCTGGTTGAGGTAGCCGGGCAGCAGCAGCGCGTTCTGGAACAGCCACGGCACATAGCTGCCCTCCACGTCCCAGCCCGGCAGCTCCCAGGTCCGGTGCAGGTGCCGGCGCAGCTCCTCCTCCGACGACCAGCGCAGCATGTGCGCGTCGTGCTTGAGGCTCTTGATGTACGGGTTGTACAGATGCCCCGGCCCGAACCCGAACGTCTGCCGCCACTGCGCCCACAGGATCGCCTCGTCGCGCCCGCCGAGGGTCATCACGTCGTTGGTCGCGCTCTCCAGCAGCATGCTGTTCAGGTACGGCCACAGCGTCAGCGGCGTCAGCAGCCGGTTCGCGTCCGTGCGCAGCACCGACTGGACGATCGGCCAGGCGTTCTTCTCCAGCTCGTCCCACGAGGTCAGGTTCGGCACCGCCTTCACCGCGGCCAGCAGGCTGTACAGCGACGGGTTGTGCTCGCCGTAGAAGGTGCGCGCCACCGACCACGGGTCCGTCGGGCGCAGCAGCGACTCCGGTGAGGTGTCCGCGGGCTGCCGCTGCACCTGCTCGAGGAACTCCGACAGGCTGACGAACTCGCGGACCGCGCCGTGCCCGGTGTGGTCGATCCAGCGTTCCAGGTCGGCCCGGAACGCGGCCGCCGAGTCGATGTCGCGGGAGCCCACGTCGTCGATGCAGACCCGCACCTCGACGCCGAGCCGGGCCAGCGCGCCGGCCACGAACGCCTGCACCATGTGGATCACCGAGGCCCGCGAGCGCAGCCGCACCGGCCAGAGCAGCCGGATCGGGCCGACGGTGCCGCGCTGCTGGTTGATCCAGCCGAACCGGCGTTCGAGCTGGAGCAGCAGGCCGGGCACGTCGCGTGGCGGCTGGGTGCCGGGCTGGGCGACCAGCTGCCGCTCCCAGCTGTGGTGCCGCACCCGGTGCCGCAGCCCGGTGGCCCGCGGTGGCACCGGGACCTGGGCGCGTTCGGCCAGCGCCGGGAAGAGCCGTTCGGAGTCGACGCCGGGGAAGCACTCGACCGGCTGGCCGATCGCCTCGCGCAGCCGTTCGGCGGTGCTCAGCGCGTCGGCCGCGTCCGGGTCGTTCAGGGCCCAGAGCACCCGGATCGGGCGGGTGCGGGCCACCGCGGCGATGGCGGCGGTCAGCGTGCCGGCCCAGTCGCTGCTGCCGATGACGCAGACGGTGTCGCCGCGGATCAGCTCGGCGGTTGCCGCGACCAGCAGCTTGTTCTCCGCGATCCGGGCCGGGTCGTGCAGCAGCTGGGGGCCGCGGACGTGCAGCGTCGGGCGCCAGAAGCCGTGCAGGTGGAAGACCCGGACCGCGCCGTCCGTGCCGCCCGCGCTGCCGTACGCGCCGCGGTTGTCCATCGGCAGGCTCACCGCGCGGCCGCGGGCCGAGCGGATCGCGATCTCCAGCAGCGGGTCGAAGTTGGTGGTCAGCACCCGATGGTCGAAGGCTTCCGGCACCTGCGCCAGCAGATGACCCAGCGCCTGGATGCCGCGCGGCAGCTGCCACGAGAAGCGGTCGTTCTCCACGCCCTCGCCGACGCCGCGCTCCAGCCGCTGGCCCAGGCCGTGGGTGGCCAGCGGCGACTCCATCGGGTCCGGGGCCGCGTACGCCTTCAGCACCGCCTGTTGCGCGATCACGTCGAACGCCCCCGCCGACACCCAGTCGGTGAAGACCCGCCGATAGGCGCGGTACACGTCGATCGGCCGGGCCCCGACCAGCTCCGAGCGCGCCTGCTCCAGCGCCCGCTCCAGGGCGCCGTCGTCGTTGCGGCCGGCCGCGAAGCTGTCCGCGATCTCCAGCACGCCCTGCACCCGCGGGATGACCCCGGCCGTCACGCCGGAACCGAGCAGCAGGGTGATCTGGTCGACGTCCCGCAGCCCCGCCATCAGCCGGTCCAGCAGCAGCGCCTCGCCCGCGCTGAGTCCCTCGCCCGGCTCGCTCATCGGACCGCCTGCAGGGACTGCCACAGCTCGCCGGGCCGTTCGGTGAAGACCTGCCGGGCGGTGTGCCGGCTGGCGACCAGCGCGCCCCGGTCGAGGAACTCCTCCAGCTCGCCGGCCCGCCAGCCCAGGTAGCCGACGAACACCCGCATGGTGTCGACCGCCGCGGTCACGTCCTCGGGCACCGCCGAGAGGGCGAGCGTGCCCAGCCGGTCGCGGATCGGGGTGAACCGCAGCGGCTTGGCCGCCCCGGCCCGCAGCAGCGTCACTACGATGTAGCCGTCCCGGGCCACCGGGCCGCCGTGGAACAGCATCGCCGGGTTGCGCAGCAGCGGCCGCCACGCCTGCGGGAACTCGTCCGGGATTTCGCCGTCCGGCCGGGTGATGCAGACGCCCAGCGCGCCGGTCTGGTTGTGCCGCAACACCAGGATCGCCCGCTGGCCCAGATCCTCGTCGACGAACCAGGGCGCCGCGTAGAGCACGCTGCCGGCCAGGTTGTGCCGGGGCGCCGCCGGATTGTGCACCAGGGAGATCTCGCCGCCGGAGTCCCGGGCGCGCAGCTCGGGCCGTTCGAAGCCGCGCCGCAGCATCGCGCGGCGCACCGTACGCCAGACGGTGTGGACGGTCAGCGTGGCCGGCGTGGGCTCGGGCGGCGGGGGTCGCAGCCCGTCGCGCAGCAGCCGGATCAGCTCGCCGGTGAACGCGGTGTGCACCTCGCCGCGCGGCGCCATGGCCGGCCGGTTGGCGGGCGCCGACACCAGCAGGCAGGTGCCCTCGGTCTCGGCCTTGTCGGCGACCGCGTCCGTGCCGCTGCCGTCGCCGCCGAGCTCCGAGCCGGCCCGGCCGGAGTAGCAGCAGTCGAGGATGACCACCCGGCGGCGGGCCCGGGTGTCGGCGACGGCCCGGCGGATCCAGTCGTACGGCACGCCGCGCTCGTACGGCACCTCCGGGTCGCAGCCGGGCAGCCCCAGGATCAGGTTGTCGTCGTCGGCGTCCACCAGCCCGTGGCCGGCGAAGTAGACCAGCAGCAGCCCGTCGCTGCCGGCCGCCGCGGCGGCCCGGCGGATCGCCCGGCTCACCTCGGCCGGGGACTCCGGGTCGAGCAGCACGTGACAGTTCTCCGCCGGTACGCCCCAGAGGTCCTCGTGCTGGAACAGATCGCGCAGATCCGTCACGTTGCGCCGGGCCGCGGGCAGCTCGAAGAGCCGCCGGTAGGCCGAGACCCCGATCAGCACCACCTGCGCCAGGGCCGGATCTGTGACATCACTCATGGATCTAGTTCTCGCGTTGCTCGAGCTCGGTGAGCGCGGTGGCCAGGGCCGCGTGGTCGGCGACCTCGATCCGGGTGACCGCACCGTCCGCGCCGGTGTGCGTGATGGTCACCCGGGGCGCCGGCCGGCGCGCGGCCCGCCAGCCGGCCACGGCGAGCGCGAGCTGGCCGGCGGACAACCCGCTGCCGATGACCAGCGTCAGCACATCGAGCAGCGTGCCCATCTGCTCGGGATCGCCGCCGGGCAGCCGGGTCAGCTCACCGTCCACCCGGACCGCCTGCTCGCGACGCAGCCAGCGATGCAGCGACTCCGCGTCCGCGGTCGAGTCACACTCCAGGCGCAGCCGTACCGGCACTGGTTCTTCTCCCCGTCGTGGTGGTGGATCGGACGCGACAGGATATCGAAGCATGTACCTCGCGTCACGGACTCACTACGCGAAAGCTAGCACCGTGGATCGAGGGTGCCGGACCACGGATCCGACACGGACCGCTGCGGGGGGTTAGATTCTCTGGTGTGGCGCGCAAAATGAAGATTCCCGCGACGAAGTATCCGGTGGAACGCTTCACCCTCGACAACGGTCTGCGGGTGGTCCTCACCCCCGACCGCACCGCCCCGGTGGTGGGAGTGGCAGTCGTCTACGACGTCGGCATCCGCTCCGAACCGGAGGGACGGACGGGCTTCGCCCATCTCTTCGAGCACCTGATGTTCCAGGGCTCGGAAAACCTGGAGAAGCTCGCGCACTTCCGGCACGTGCAGGGAGCCGGCGGCAGCTTCAACGGTTCCACCCATCTGGATTACACCGACTACTTCGAGGTGCTGCCCTCCGGCGCCCTCGAACGGGCGCTGTTCCTGGAGGCCGACCGCATGCGCGGGCCGCGGCTGACCGAGGAGAACCTGCGCAACCAGGTCGACGTGGTCAAGGAAGAGATCCGGGTCAACGTCCTCAACCGGCCGTACGGCGGCTTCCCCTGGTTGCGGCTGCCCCCGGTGATGTTCGAGACCTTCGCCAACGCCCACGACGGGTACGGCTCGTTCGGCGACCTGGACCACGCGACGGTGGCCGACGCCGAGGAGTTCTTCGACAAGTACTACGCGAGCGGCAACGCCGTGCTCGCGGTCGCCGGCGACTTCGACGTGGCGCACGCGACCGTCCTCATCGAGCGGCACTTCGGTGACGTGCCGGCGCGGGGCAAGCCGAAGCTGCCCGACTTCGCCGAGCCCGACATCTCCGGTGAGCGCCGGGAGACGTACACCGACCGGCTCGCGCCGCTGCCCGCGGTGGCCAGCGGCTGGCGGTTGCCGGACCCGATCGGCGAGTTCGACGCGTACCTGCCGTACGTGGTGCTCGCCGAGGTGCTGACCGACGGCGACGCGTCCCGGCTGGTCGAGCGGCTGGTGCAGCGCGACCGCACGGTCACCAGCGTCGGCGGCTACATCGGTTTCATGGGGGATGAGTACCAGGTCCGCAACCCGACCGCGATGCTGCTGCAGGCGCACATGCCGCCGGGCGGCGACGCGGACAAGGTGCTGCGCACGATCGACGAGGAGCTGGACCGGCTCGCCACCGGTGGCATGGCACCGGGCGAGCTGTCCCGCACCCAGGCCCGGATGGCGACGCACCTGTTGCGGGACACCGACGCGGTGCTCGGCCGGGCGCTGCCGATGGCCGTCCTGGAGACCCAGCGCGGCCGCCCGGAGCTGCTCAACGAGCTGCCCCGGCTGGTCGGCGAGGTCACCGAGGCGCAGATCGTCGCGGCGGCGGCCACCCTGCGGCCCGAGCGCCGCGCCACCATCGAGGTCCTCCCGGGAGCCAACCAGTGAGCGTACGACCCCTGCCCGAGTTGATTCCGGACACCAAGCTCAAGCTGCCCAAGCAGGCCGAGCGCCGGCTCAGCAGCGGCCTGACCGTCATCGCGATCCGCCGCCCCGCGGTGCCGCTGGTCGAGATGCGGCTGCGGGTGCCGTTCGGCCGGGCCCCGCTGGCCCGCGCCACCCTGCTGTCGCAGGCGCTGTTCACCGGCACCGCGACCATGTCCAGCATCGACATCGCCGCCGAGCTGCAGGCCGTCGGCGGCGGGCTGTCCGCCGGGCTGGACCCGGACCGGCTGCTGGTCACCGGCAACTCGCTGGCGGCCGGGCTGGAGCGGATGCTGGAGATCCTGGCCGGGGTGCTGACCGACCCGACGTACCCGGGCGAGGAGGTAGCCACCGAGCGGGACCGCCTGGTCGACCACATCCAGGTCGCCCAGAGCCAGCCGGCCCACCTGGCCCGCACGGCGCTGCTGCACCGGATGTACGGCCGGCACCCGTATGCGGTGCAGACGCCGGAGCCGGAGCAGGTCAAGGGCGTCCGCCCGGCGCAGCTGCGCGCCCTGCACGCCGACCGGGTCCGCCCGGACGGCGCGGTGCTGGTGCTGGTCGGCGACCTCAACCCGGAGAAGGCGATCGACGCCGCCGAGAAGGCGCTCGGTGGCTGGATCGGCCCCAGCCGCGACGGCAACATGCCGCCCACCCCGGAGCTGGAGCCCGGCCCGCTGCTGCTGGTCGACCGCCCCGGCGCGGTGCAGTCCTCGCTGCGGATGGCGCTGCCGGCGGTGTCCCGCACCGACCCCGACTACGCGGCGCTGCAACTGGCCAACATGGTCTTCGGCGGCTACTTCTCGTCGCGCTGGGTGGAGAACATCCGCGAGGACAAGGGCTACACGTACGGCCCGCACAGCTCGATCGAGCACTTCGTGGCCGGCTCCTCGCTGGTGGTGGCGGCCGAGGTGGCCACCGAGGTGACCGGCCCGGCGATGCTGGAGACCCTGTACGAGCTGGGCCGCATCGCCAGCCTGCCGCCGGGCGAGGAGGAGCTGGAGCAGGCCCGCCGGTACGCGCTGGGCACCCTGCGGCTGGGCATGTCCACCCAGGCCGGACTGGCCGGCCTGGCCAGCATCTACGCGAGCTTCGGCCTGCGCCTGGACTACCTGAGCGAGCACTCGGCGGCGCTGGCCGCGGCCACCCGTGAGCAGGTCACCGAGGCGGCGGCCCGCTACCTGGCGCCCTCGCAGGCGGTCACGGTCGTGCTCGGCGACGCCGACAAGGTCGAGACCCCGCTGGCGGCGCTGACCGCCGTGGAACGCGGCCCCGCGTGAGCGGACCGGCCGGAGCGCCCGGCCCGGGCCACCTCCCCGACGCCGGCGAACAGCCCGACGTCGGCGAGCAGCCCGGGCTGGACGGCCCGCCGCTGGCGCGCACCTCGCTGGACCGCGCGGCGCATCACCGGCGGGACGACGACTGGCTGGCCCAGGCGTGGAAGACCGGCCTGGTGCTGATCATCGACATCGACAAGGGTGGCCGGGCGCTGGTCGGCCGGCGCCCGGACGGCACGCCGTCCCTGGTGCTGGTCGGCTCCGAGGACGCGCCCGAGGGTGAGCGGCTGTTCCTCGGTGTCGACCCGGCCGGGGTGCCGATCTTCGCGATCGACGCCGTGCTGCCCGTGGCCGCCGACGCCGAGCCGCGGACGCTGCGCGACATCGGCGACCGCCTCGACCCACGCGACGCCGGGATCTTCACCACGGCGGCGGCGCTGGGCAACTGGCATGCCAGCCACCGGTTCTCCCCGCGCAACGGCCAGCCCACCACCGTCATCGAGGCGGGCTGGTCGCGAGTGGACGCCGACGGGCGGGCGATGTGGCCGCGTACCGACCCGGCGATGATCGTGCTGGTGCACGACGGCGTCGCCGGTCCGCAGGGGCGCTGCCTGCTGGGCCACAACGCCGCCTGGCCGGAGACCGGTGGCGTGCGCCGGTTCTCCTGCCTGGCCGGCTACGTCGAGCCGGGGGAGTCGGCCGAGGCCGCGGTGGTGCGCGAGGTCCGCGAGGAGGTCGGCGTCCGGCTGCGCTCCTGGCAGTACGAGGGCAGCCAGTCCTGGCCGTACCCGGGTTCGCTGATGCTCGGCTACACCGCGGTGGCCGACCGGGACCAGCCGATCTCGGTGGATCCGGAGGAGATCGACGAGGCGCGCTGGTTCACCCGTGACGACATCACCCGGATGATCGCCGGCGACTACGTCGAGCCGACCAGCGGCGTCCGGATGAATCTACCTATGCGGTCCTCGATCGCCTTTTATCTCGTTGAGCGGTGGTTGGGCGATTTTCCCCGATAAGAGATTCATATTTCTCTAATCAAAGAATCTTTCACACTGACTTAGCAACGTTGCGGGGATGCTCCTGCGTCTGGAAGGGCAGACACGGAGGAAGAGGTAATCGCATGTCCCTGCTTGCCGAGCAGCAGACCTGGACGCCGATGACGGCCACGGAACGGGAGCGGTTCGACCGCGACGGATTCCTGGTCATCCCGGCTGTTCTCACCGAGGACGAGGTCGCGATCGCGCGCACCGCGATCCTGCGGTCCAAGGAGAGGGCGGCCCGCGATGGCGGCCTCGGGCCGACCGGCGCCCTGCACCAGCTCTCCGCGGTCACCAACAACCCGGAACTGGCTTTCCTGCTGGACCACCCGAAGGCGTTCAAGTACATCTGGTCGATTCTCGGCTGGAATGTGCACGTGTACCACTCGCACGTGGATGTGCACCCGCAGATTCACGAGCAGCAGAAGGAATGGTGGCACTGGCACCAGGACGGCGGCCGGCAGAACCGGGAGCTGGAGACCGACCCGCGCCCGCGGATGTCGGTGAAGCTGGCCTACTGGCTGTCGGACGTGAGCGAGACCGGCCGGGGCAACTTCACCGTCCTGCCGGGCAGCCACCTGACCAACTGGCTGCCGGGGCCGCCGTCACGCGGGGTCCCGTGGCCGCAGCCCGAGGGTGCCCTGCAGATCACCGCGAACCCCGGCGACGTGGTCGTCTTCGACCGGCGGCTGTGGCACGCGCGCTCGGACAACTACTCGCCGATCACCCGGGTGGGCGCCTTCTTCGGCTACACCTACCGCTGGGTGGCCGGCCGCGACGAGGTCCGCGACCTGCCGGACACGCCCGAGTGGGCAACGTACTCGCCGGTGCAGAAGCAGCTGCTCGGCGGCGCCGGCGACGGCAGCGGCGACCACGCCTGGGGCCACTACCCCGAGACGACCCCGCTCTACGGCGAGCTCAAGCGCCAGGGCCTGCTCGACTCGAGCGTTCCCGCGCTCATCCCGTAGCACGGGTGGGGCCGGCCGCAGCGCGACCGGCCCCGCACCGACGACCGGCAGGTCAGGCCGAGATGGCGGCCAGGTGCTCCTTGACCTGCACGATCGACGGGTTCGTCAGGGCGGACCCGTCGGCGAAACGCAGGGTCGGCACGGTCTGGTTACCGCCGTTGACCCCCATCACGAACGCGGCCGACTCGGTGTCCTGCTCGATGTCGATGACGTCGTACTGGATGCCCTCCCGATCGAGCTGTGACTTGAGCCGGTGGCAGTAGCCACACCAGGAGGTCGAGTACATGGTCAACATCGGTCGGGATCCCTTCGCAGACATCACATGGCGGTACGCCATCCGGTGAAACGTCGGACCGGGGTGCCATGATTCCCGGTTGTGACAGCCGAACGCGTCCTAGCCGGGCTCGACCCCGATCAGCGCCGGGCGGTGACCGCTCCCGCCGGGCCGGTCTGCATCCTGGCCGGGGCCGGCACCGGCAAGACGCGGGCCATCACCCACCGGATCGCCTACCGCACGCTGCAGGGTGAGATCAGCCCGCGGCACATCCTCGCCGTCACCTTCACCGCCCGGGCCGCCGCCGAGATGCGCGCCCGGCTCACCTCGCTCGGCGCCGGCCGGGTGCAGGCCCGCACGTTCCACGCGGCGGCGCTGCGCCAGGTGCGTTACTTCGCGCCCCGGCTGCTGGAGGGCCGGGTGATGCCCGAACTGGTGGAGAGCAAGGCCCGCCTGGTGGCGCTCGCGGCCAACCGGGTCGGGCTGCGGGCCGACCGCACCGCCGCCCGCGACCTGGCCGGCGAGCTCGAGTGGGCGAAATCGTCGCTGGTCGAGCCGGGGGAATACGTCGTGGCCGCGGCCAAGGCGCTGCGTGAGCCGCCGTACGACGCGGGCAAGGTGGCCGAGGTCTTCGCGGCGTACGAGGCGCTCAAGCGGCGCCAGGGCGTCATCGACTTCGAGGACATGCTGCGCGCCGCGGTCTGGGGCATCGAGGAGCACGCCGACGTCGCCGAGCAGGTCCGCTCGCAGTACCGGCACTTCGTCGTGGACGAATACCAGGACGTCAACCCGTTGCAGCAGCGGCTGCTGGAGACCTGGCTGGGTGGGCGCGACGACCTGACCGTGGTCGGCGACGCCAGCCAGACGATCTACTCGTTCACCGGCGCCACCTCGGCATACCTGATCGACTTCCCCCGGCAGCGCCGCGACGCGGTGGTCGTCCGGCTGGTCCGCGACTACCGCTCGACCCCGCAGGTGGTCGGGCTGGCCAACGCGGTGATCAAGCAGGCCCGCGGCGCCGAGGCCAAGCTGCGCCTGGAGCTCATCGGCCAGCGCCCGCCCGGCGCCGAGCCGGATCTGAAGATCTTCCCGGACGAGCCGGCCGAGGCCGTCGCGGTCGCCCGGCGCTGCCGCGAGCTGATCGCCGCCGGCACCCCGGCCAGCGAGATCGCGGTGCTGTTCCGCACCAACGCGCAGTCCGAGGCGTACGAGAAGGCACTCGCCGAGCTGGAGGTGCCCTACGTGGTCCGGGGCGCCGAGCGGTTCTTCGAACGCACCGAGGTGCGCCGGGCGATGATCGCGCTGCGCTCGGCCGTGCGCTCGACGCCGGGGGAGACCCCGCTGGTCCAGGCCGTCGTGGAGGCGCTCTCGGCGACCGGCTGGGCCCGCGATCAGCCCCCGGCCGGCGGGGCGCAGCGCGAGCAGTGGGAGGCCCTCGCGGCGCTGGTCGCGCTCGCCGAGGAGTACGCCCGCGCGCCCGACCTGCTGCCGCTGGGCCAGGCCGGGGCGATCCAGCACGACCTGTCGCTCTCGGCGTTCTGCGCGGAGCTGGCCCACCGCGCCGAGCAGCAGCACGCCCCGACGGTCGAGGGCGTGACCCTGGCGTCCCTGCACTCCGCGAAGGGCCTGGAGTGGGACGCGGTGTTCCTCGTCGGGCTGGCGGAAGGGACGCTGCCCACGACGTACGCGAAAACGCCGGAGCAGCTCGAGGAGGAGCGCCGCCTGCTCTACGTCGGGGTGACCCGGGCCCGGCAGTGGGTCTGGCTGTCCTACGGCCAGAGCCGGTCACCGGGCGGCCGGGCGCGGCGGCCCTGCCGCTTCCTGCCCCAGCTCGGCCAGACCAGCAACGGGCTGGAAAAGGCAAGCGTCGCGGGCGGCAGTCGGAAAGCCGTCAAACGGCGCAGCACCGTGGTCTCCTGCCGGATCTGCGGCGCGACGCTGATGGCCGGCGCCGACCGCAAACTGGGCCGCTGCCCGACCTGCCCGTCGGACCTCGACGAGGAGCTCTTCGAGCGCCTCCAGCTCTGGCGCGCGGCGTCCGCGGCCGAGCAGAAAGTCCCTGCGTACGTGGTGTTCACCGATGCCACGATCGTGGCGATCGCCGAGCGCCGGCCGAGCACCCCGGCGGAGCTGCTGGCGATCGCCGGGATCGGCCCCCGCAAGCTGGGCCAGTACGGGGCCGCGGTGTTCGCTCTGGTGGGCGGCGCGAGCCTCGCGGAGCTCGCTTCGGAAAACTTTGAAAACTAGTCCGTTAATTCGTTTGCCCTCCCCCCGCGGGCGGGCTTAGCCTCAGTGCACACCTTGACGAGCACGGGTTAAAACCATGTTCATCAAGGACCAACAGAGCACGATTCGAGCGCAAGGCGATGGAGGAGGTGGCACCGGTGAAGCTCAACTACACGATCGAGCGACCGTCGACGCTGCTTGCTGCTGTCTGCGCTCCGTCCGCTTCGTGGCTGCCGGAATCCGCCCCCGTGGCGCTCCTGGTTGCTGAGCGGGCTCCCGTTTCGCAGGTGCACCAGGTCCAGATCCAGGCCGAGCTGGTCCGGACCCTGGCGGGCGTCGATGGAAGCAACGGGATCACTGGGTTCGTGGGCAGCAACGGCATCTCCAAGCGCATGACGGATGGTGCCAGCGGTGTCCCGCCTCGAGGAAGGCCGGTCTAACAGACCAACCGGCTCACCTCGAGGCCGCGGAACCCGTAACAGGGATCCGCGGCCTTACTTTTTTGCCGGCTCACCGGCCGGTGCACGACCGGTAACACGATCCAGAAGATCGAGAAGAAGAGAGAGGTGACCGGGCTTTATGAGTCTGGCGCTGGCCCCACTCGACGTGAGCGTCGAGCTTGAGGCAAACCTGCCCTGTCGGAAGTTCGACCCGGACCTCTGGTTCTCGGACTCCCCGGCCCAGCTGGAACTGGCCAAGTCGCTCTGCGGGGACTGCCCGCTGCGCGTCGAGTGCCTCGCCGGCGCGGTCGAGCGGAACGAGCCCTGGGGTGTCTGGGGAGGCGAGATCTTTGAGCGTGGCGCTGTGGTGCCGCGCAAGCGGCCCCGTGGCCGTCCCCGCAAGGTCGACGTCGCCCGCGACGCCGAGCTCCAGGTCGAGGTCGACGAGCGGCTCGCCGCCAACGGTCTCGAGTCCCGCAACTCGGTCCGCCTCGCGGCCTGAGCTTCCCCAACCCCTTCGACCAGAGACGGAAACGACTGTCGTGAACACGAACGGAACGACCAAGGTGAAACTTATCCAAGAAGCGCTATCCCGAGCACGAATGCGTCGGCCTCAGGCCAACCACAACCCTGAGGCACACCGAGGAGCTCGTCAGATCGCGATGGAGGCCCGCCAGCGGGCTGCCCGTGAACTGGGTGGACGCCTCTGACACCGGAAATCCGACGGGCCCGTCCGCAATGCGGACGGGCCCCTTTCCTGCTCGGGCTCGGCGCGCTGCACCCGCGTCACGCGACGGGGGCGAAGCCGGGCAGCCACTTCTGCAGGATCGCCCGGTACGGCGCCTGCGCCTCGAGCTGGCACAGCACCCCGATCGACCCCAGCGTCACGCGGTGGATCAGCAGGTACGACGGCGGCAGGTTGAGCTTGCGGCTGAGCTGGAAGGCCGGCGATTTGGGGCTGGACAGCCGGGTGGCCTCGCCGCGGATCCAGGCGCGGGTGAAGCGGAACTTGTCCACCGCCACCGGCTCGATCATCGGTCGCAGGAACGCGAGCACCGCCTGGGCGTCCAGCACGTCGTCGGGCTTGATGAAGCCCTCGTCGCGCAGCCCGTCCACCACCGCCTGGGCGTCGCCGTCCAGCGCCAGCCGGACCAGCCGGCCGATCGGCTCCGGGTGCCCGCCGGGCAGCCGGGCCACCGCGCCGAAGTCGATCACGCCGAGCCGGCCGTCGGGCAGGATCCGGAAGTTGCCGGGGTGCGGGTCGGCGTGCAGCAGCCCGGTCCGGGCCGGCGCCGAGAAGTTCAGCGTGGCCATCAGCCGGCCGGCCTCGTCGCGTTCCGCCTCGGTGCCCTCGGTGATCACCTTTGCCAGCGGGGTGCCGTCGATCCACTGGGTGACCAGCACCCGGGGCGCGGAGGCGACCACCCGCGGCACGAAGATGTCCTCGTCGTCGGCGTACCCGGCGGCGAAGGCGGTCTGTGCCTCCGCCTCCATGGCGTAGTCCAGCTCCTCGGTGATCCGCGCGCGCAGCTCGGTGAGCAGCGGCTTCATGTCCATGCCGGGCTGGATGATCTTGAACATGCCGGCCAGCCGGCCGAGCTGCTTGAGGTCGGCCAGCAGGGCCTCGCCGGCGCCCGGATACTGCACCTTGACCGCGACGTCGAGCGTCTTCGGCTTGGCGCCCCTGCGGCTGGGCGGCAGCTTCCACACCGCCCGGTGCACCTGACCGATGCTCGCGGCGGCGGCCGGAACGTCGTCGAACTCGGCGAACCTGTCCCGCCAGTCGGCGCCGAGCTGCTCGGCGAGGGCCTTGTGCACGCTGGCCACCGGCATCGGCGGCGCGGCCTCCTGCAGCTTGGTCAGCGCCTGCCGGTACGGCCCGGCCATCTCCTCGGGCATCGCGGCCTCGAACACCGACAGTGCCTGCCCGAACTTCATCGCCCCGCCCTTGAGCTGGCCCAGGACGCTGAAGAGCTGCTCGGCGGTGCGCTGCTGGATGTCGGCGGAGATGACGTCCGTCGCGATGCCCGTCACCCGCTTGCCGAGTCCCAGCACCGTGCGCCCGGCGAAGCCGAGAGGGAGGGCGGCGAGCTTGGCGGTGCGGGACGCTGCACGACGCGGGATGTCGGTCACCAGATCATTGTTACCGACGCGACGCCGATCAACCGCCCTCGTGGCTCTTGTTCGGTCCGGGACGTGCCAAAAGTCCGATCACTGGCGATCAATCGCCGCCCCGCCGGGACCGACGCCGGGTGCACGGACAGGACGGATGTGGCAGCCAGCTCCGACGGCGGATGCGCCCCGGTGCGCTGATCACCACCTCGGCCCCGAGGATCGCCGGGACCTCCCCGTCGAGGTAGCTCAGGGCCTCTCCCGTGATGTACGCGACAGCGGCCAGCAGGGTGGCCACCCCGCACGGTTCCACGGTCGCCCGCGCCGGGGGCGGCAGGGTGCGTGGCCAGGTGGCGTCGCGGTCGGCCCGGTGCAGGGTCATGCAGTTCGGGCAGGGGCTGCCGGCCGGCAGGACCAGCGGACCGACGACCACGGCGCCCTCGCGGATCGTGGCCGTGAGGTGGGGGCGGTTGCGGTGTGTGCCGGTCACGGGTGGCGGGGCGGCCGGGTGGTCGTGGCCCAGCTGGATCACCAGGGATGCCGCACCGCGGCGTACCGGGCGGGTCTGGGTGTGGGGTGCCGCCCGGTGGACGGCCGCCGCCACGGCCTCGGCGCGCGGCTCTCCCACCTCGGCGTCGGTGAGCGGGCCGCCCGGGGGTTCGTGGCGGGCCACCGGGCCGGTCAGGTCGGGGTGCACGTGTCCCGTCCCGGCCTCGGCCAGCGCGACCGCCACGCCGGCCGCGAGCCGGCTGGGACCGGTGACGACGACTCTGGCTGCCGCCCGTCGCCGCAGCGTGCGGGCGGGTGCGGCAGCCGGCCCGGAGAAGGCCAGGGCGGCGGCCTCCGCGGTCAGCCGGGCCGGCATCGCGGGCGGGAACAGGCGCCGGGCGGGAACCACCAGGCCGGCCGCGTGCAGGGTGTCGAGCAGCAGGCCCGCGTCGTCGGCCCGGACCCCGAGGGCGCCGGCCCGGGCCACGGCCAGGCGTTCCGGCCGCGAGCCGTCGAGGAGATCAAGCAGGCCCGCGGCCCGCGGATCGGGCAGATCAAGGAGGACGGCACGGGCCGGGTCGAGGCCCAGTTGCAGCGTGTGCGGAGTGCGCCAGAGGCGGGGAAGGCCCGGCAGCAGCGTCGGCCGGGGCAGCGGCGTACGGCTCATGGCATGACACGGTGTCACGGCGCCGACGCGCAGCGGATTTGTTGTCCACAGGGCGGCCCCGCGCGAACGCTGGGTTATCCACAGGATTCGACAAGTTATCCACAGGCGACGGGATTGGCCGCCTAATCACTCAAAGTATTTACTCCGTGACGGGTTACGGCCCGAACGGGTGACCAGGGTGCAAAGACCGGCGGGGGCGACCAGAATGGTCACCCCCGCCCTCGCTCATCCGGCGCGATCAGGCCTTGGCCTTGCCCAGGATCCGGTTGACCGTCGTGCCACAGACCGGGCACTTGCCCTTGGCCATGTTCATGCCGGTCTTCGAGACCTCGACAGTGCCCTGGAAGTCGCGCTTCTCCTTGCACTTCACGCAGTAGCCGTTGTACGTGGTGTCGGCCACGGTTCCTCCTCGTCATGTTGTCGGCCGGATCGGCCCTGTGCCCTGCTCGCGGCGACCTGCCGCGAGTTGTGTTCGGCGCCGGACCGCTCCGCGACCACGTGAATGTGGCCACCCGCTCGGGGCGGTCACTACCCAGGTCGGGCCATTTCCATGTCAGCGCAGCGTCGGCGGTGTC
Source organism: Actinoplanes sp. NPDC049599 (assembly GCF_044465625.1). Taxonomy (NCBI): domain Bacteria; kingdom Bacillati; phylum Actinomycetota; class Actinomycetes; order Micromonosporales; family Micromonosporaceae; genus Actinoplanes; species Actinoplanes sp. NPDC049599. The sequence goes on along the minus strand of NZ_JBITLX010000003.1, from coordinate 60,191 downwards.
GTCGACGGCCTGAGTGTGCCGGGCCGGATGATCCTTTTTGGGTACATACGAGGAGACACGCCGACGAAATACGCTAGATCGTCAGAAACAGGACTTTTAACCCCACGCGGTACGCGACTGTTTCTTCGGATAGCGTGGGTTTTTCCGCCAGCGGTGGCGCGGGCGCGGAAAATATTTTCGGATTTCCTGGGGCGTAGGTCACATTTTGGGCGCGTGTCGTTTCCCGTACCCTTGCGGTGACCTGGCCCTGACAGATTAACGTCGCAATGTGAACCCTAGTCTGGGCCGCGCGAGCCGGTAATGGCCACCAGGACGCGCAAGCCTGTCGTCGAAGTGCGGCGCAGCCAGCGTCGGCGTCGCACAGTGTCCGCGTACCGCGAGGGCGAGCGTGTTGTCGTCCTGATCCCCGACCGGTTCTCCCGTGCGGAGGAGACCGAATGGGTGGCGCGGATGCTCGAGCGCCTCGCCGCGCGCGAGGAGCGCATCCGGCGCACGGACAGCGAGCTGCTGGCCCGCGCCCGCCGCTTGATCTCGCGGCACCTGCCCGACTACGCCGAGTACATCGTGCCGGCCAGCGTCCGCTGGGTGACCAACCAGAACGGCCGCTGGGGCTCCTGCACCCCCGACGACGGCACGATCCGCATCTCGCACCGGATCCAGGAGATGCCGGACTGGGTCATCGACTACGTGCTGCTGCACGAGCTGGCGCACCTGGTCGTGCCGAGCCACAACACGGAATTCTGGGAGCTGGTGAACCGCTACCCGAAAGCGGAACGAGCCCGCGGCTACCTGGAGGGCATCTCGGCGGCAACCGGCCTGGTCCTCGCCGACGACTGAAACCCCGGCGGTTAGCCTTCGGGCGTGACCAAACGTGTGGTGGTGGCGCTGCTCACCCCGGTGACCTGGAGTCCCCCCGGCACCGACCTGGGCAAGTGGCGGGCCGCCCTCGCCGAGGACGTAGTCGACCTGCTGGCCCGCCTCGCGCAGGCCGAGCCGGCCATCGCCGCCACCGCCGACGACCTCGCGCTGGCTCGGGAGATCGCCTGGCCGGGCATGCCGATCTACGAGGTCCGCACGGCGACGGTGCTGCCGGTGCTCGAGGCCGCGACGGCCGCCGGCTTCGACCAGGCTGCGGTCCTGGCCGCCGACGCGGCCGACGTGCCGGGCATGGTGCTGGGGAAACTGCTGCGCCCGCTGAGCAGCAAGCCGGTGGCGGTCGCGCCCACCGGTCAGGAAAGCGGCCTGCTGGCGGTGGCGTCCACGCTGCCGGCACCGGAATGGCTGGCCGACATCAACCTCGACACCGCCACCCCGATGACAGTCCGCCGGACCGCGCCGCAGCCCAGCCTGGTCGAATCGACCGCTGACTGGCACCGCCTCCGCGGCCCCCACGACCTGGCAACGCTGGACCCGGCCCTGGAAGGCTGGGAGAACACCCGAGCCCTCCTCGGCGGCTGACCACCCACCGATCGCCGGCCAAGCACCGAATCTTGGAGAGTTGAGGTTGCTCGACTTTCGCCATGTGGCGGAGCCCTTGCGCGCCTGGGCCTTCAGCGTCCGCGGAGGTCGGGCAGCGTCTCGAAGTTCTTGTTCGCGAAGTTCTCGTCGAGGATTTCGGGACTTCGCCTCGACCGGCCCGCTGCAGGATGCACTTCAAGAGCCGGCTGAGCTCTGCGTCGCCCCAGGGGGAGCACGGCGACAGCCCGCTACCAGCTCACGGGCACCCGCAACGGCCGGCAATGCCTGAGATCACCCCATATGGTGCCCGCACCGAGGGGCGGCTGCCGACCGCTTCATAGATCTTGGAAAGCGCGGGTGCGGTCGACTTTCGCCGCTCAGCGCCGTCGCAGCCTCAGCGGCGACCTTCCCGCAGATCTTGGTGAGCTAGAACGTTCTAGCCGAACCGCACCGCTACAAGGTCCACTACTCGCGCCCCTTTCCTCCTGAGATGAACCCTTCAATCTCTACTACCGCCAATCCTGCATACCGGATGAACCCGGCAACGGGCTGGATCGCCGGGGACCGTGATCCAGAAACGGCGAAAGTCGAGCGGGTGCGGGCCGCGCCCCAGCGATACAACATCGCCCGCGGCGCCCGCGCTATCCGATGCGGCGCCCGGAATGTCGACCCGAGCAACGTGGAGAGCCCCGGTCACCCGCCTGGACCCCGCCCCGCCCCGGTCGGGGTGGGTGGTGGCAGCCGTGTGGTGAGCCGGTGTCAACACTCCCGTGGACCCCGCCCCCAAGCCCCACCATGCAATCAGCCGCAACGACCCATGCAGCCGGCTGGTATCGGACAGAACCGTGCGGCCGGCTGGTATCGGACAGAACCGTGCGGCCGGCCGGCAGCGGATCGATCATGCAACCAGCCTGCGTTCGGCGGGAGCGACGGTCAGTGCCATGCAACCAGGCACGACCGGAATTTGCTCTTTATTTGTTCTTTTCCTCGTCGGTGCCGCCCAGATTGTCCAGCTCGGAGATGTCCCAATCCGGCTTGACCGCCGCGAACTTCTGCGGGTCGGCGAAGTCTTCGTCGGTCGGGAGCAGGTCGGGGTGGTCCCACAGGGCGTCGCGGCCCGCGACGCCGCGCTGCTCGGTGACGGCTGCCCACAGGGCGCCTGCTTCGCGCAGCCGGCGGGGGCGCAGCTCGAGGCCGACCAGCGCCGCGAAGGTCTGCTCCGCCGGGCCGCCTGCCGCGCGCCGGCGCCGGAACGCCTCGCCCAGGGCTGCCACCGCCGGCAGCCGGTCGCCTGCCGCGCTGTCCACGACGTGGCCCACCCAGCCCTCGATCAGCGCGAGCGCCGTCTCCAGCCGGGCCAGTGAGGCCTTCTGCTGCGGGGTGTCCTCCGGGGTGAAGATGCCCTCGAGCGCCATCTGCTGCATCGATTCCGGGTCGGACGGGTCGACGCGGCTCATCGCCTCTTCGATCGCTTCCCGGTTGACCGTGATGCCGTTGGCGTAGGTCTCCACGGCGTTCAGGACGTGGGCGCGCAGCCACGGCACGTGCTGGAAGAGGCGCTGGTGGGCCGCCTCGCGCAGAGCCACGTACAGCCGGACCTGGTCCTCGGGCAGCTCCAGGCCGTCGCCGTAGGCCTTGATGTTCGCCGGGACCAGCGCCGCCGTGCCGCCGGGGCCCAGCGGCAGGCCGATGTCGCCGGCCGAGAGCACCTCCGCGGCGAGCTGGCCGAGCGCCTGGCCGAGCTGGCCGCCGAAGAGCGCGCCGCCGAGCGTCGCCACCATGGACTGCATCGGGCCGAGCTGGGCGCGGGCCTCCTCGGGCACCAGGTCGCCCATGGCGCCCACCATGCGGCCCGCGATCGGGTCGCACAGCTTCTTCCACACGTCGAGGGTGTTGTACACCCACTCGTTTCTGTTCCAGGCTGTCGCGTCGCGGATGCCGGACGGCAGCGCGGACGCCGGGTCGAGCCACAGGTCGGCGAGGCGCAGGGCCTCGGAGACGGCGTTGTGCTCGTACATGTTCACCGCGGGGTCGCCGGTCGCGCTCAGCTGGCTGGCCGCCACCTGGCGGGCCAGGTCCCAGTTGACCGGGCCACTCCCGGGCGCGGCGAACATCTGCTGCAGCTGATTCATGAACTGCTGCATCTGCTGCGGGTCGGAGGGATCGGGCGGCTGGGCGCCCGGCAGGCTGAAGCCGAACGGGATATCAGGCACACCCCAACGGTACGCGCGTCAGCGGCCTTCGTGACCAATGCCGGTGTCAGCTCAGAGAGAACTCAGGGTCGGTGGGTAGTCTCACGCGCATGAGACGTCGCGGTGTCACGGTCATCCTCGGCGCCCTGATCACCGCACTGCTGGCAGTTGGTGTCATGGCCTTCCCCCTGCCCTACGTCGTGCTGAAGCCGGGGCCGACCGTCAACACGCTCGGCTCGGACAACGGCAAAGAGGTCATCCAGGTGACGAAGGCGGACACCTCGACCTCGGCCGGCCAGCTCCGGCTGACCACCGTGGGGGTCCAGCCGAGCGTCGAGCTGGTCTGGGCGATCCGCGGCTGGTTCAGCGACGAGCAGGCGGTCGTGCCGCGTGACCTCATCTATCCGCCCGACCAGAGCGAGCAGCAGGTCGAGGAGCAGAACGCCGAGGAGTTCAAGTCCTCGCAGTACAGCGCGGTGACAGTGGCGCTGCGCGAGCTCGGCTACCCGGTGCAGACGTTCGTGACCGAGGTGACCAAGGACGGCCCGTCGGTCGGCGTGCTGCAGAAGGACGACGTCGTCACCAGCGTCGACGGCACCGAGGTGACCAGCCCCGACAAGCTGACCCAGCTGGTGCAGGCCGAGCCCGCCGGCACGGCGCTGACCGTGGGCTACACCCGGGCCGGCAAGGCCGCCACCGCGACCATCAGGACCAAGGCCGCCGAGGGCAGTAGCACCCCGCGCATCGGCGTGGCCATCGACAAGCGGCAGCCGCACCCGTTCGACGTCGAGATCGACCTGGACGAGATCGGTGGGCCCAGCGCCGGGCTGATGTTCAGCCTGGGCATCATCGACAAGCTGCGGCCGGCCGACCTGACCGGCGGCAAGATCATCGCGGGCACCGGGACCATCGACGACGAGGGCAACGTGGGCCCGATCGGCGGCATCCCGCAGAAGCTGGTCGGCGCGAAGGACGCGGGCGCCACGCTCTTCCTGGTGCCCGCCGACAACTGCGCCGAGGCCCTGCGCAACGCCGTGCCCGGGCTGACCATGGCGGAGGTGGCCACGGTGGACGACGCGCTCACCGCGCTGCAGACCTTCACCGGCGGCGGCACCCCGAAACCCTGCACCGCGAAATAACAATCGGCGCAGGTGCCCCAGACGGAACAGCGCAACACCGTAATGTGAAATACCGGTCCGACTTTGTGGGGTTCCCGTTGGTCATGCGTAACAGTCCTCTACCGAGGATGAGCCGGCGCGGTCGCGTGACCGTCGGCGTCCTGGTAGGGGTCTTCCTTCTGTTCACTCTGCTCGGCTGGGGCATCGACGCGTACACCGACTACCTGTGGTTCGACGAGGTCAACTTCACGGGTGTCTACACCGGCGTACTGGTGACCCGGCTGCTGCTCTTCCTCGCCATCGGGCTCGCGATGGCGCTGGTGATCGCAGCGAACCTCTACCTGGCCTATCGGCTCCGGCCGCTGCTCCGTCCGCACTCGGCCGAGCAGGCCACGCTCGAGCGCTACCGGATGGTCATCCAGCCCCGGCTGGGCACCTGGATCACCATCGTCTCGGTGGTCATCGGCTTCTTCGCCGGCCTGTCCGCGCAGAGCCGCTGGAAGGACTGGATGCTCTTCCAGAACTCCCAGTCGTTCGGCGTCAAGGACCCGCAGTTCAACGTGGACGTGGGCTTCTACATCTTCGACTACCCGCTGTGGCGCTACCTGCTCGGCGTGGGCTTCACCACCATCGTGCTGTCGGTGATCGGCGCGCTCGCCGTGCACTACATCTTCGGCGGCGTGCGGCTGCAGGGCGTCGGCGATCGGATGACCGCCGCTGCGCGGGCCCACCTGACCACTCTGGTGGCGTTCTTCGTGCTGCTCAAGGCGGTCGCCTACATCCTGGACCGGCGGGCCCTGCTGCTCGAGCAGCACGTCTCCCCGGGCCTGTACGGCGCCGGCTACACCGACGTCAACGCGCTGCTGCCGGCCAAGGAGATCCTGGCCTACATCTCCATCGTGGTGGCGATCGCGATCATCGTGTTCTCCAACGCGGTGATGCGAAACCTGGTGTGGCCCGGCGTCTCGCTGGCCCTGCTGGCGATCTCGGCGGTCGCGATCGGCGGCATCTACCCGCTCGCGGTGCAGAACTTCCAGGTCCAGCCGAGCCTGGCGGACAAGGAGGCGCCGTACATAGCCCGGTCGATCGAGGCCACCAGGGCGGCGTTCGGCCTGGCCGCGACCGAGGTACGGCCGTACGCGGCCTCGGTGACCGTGCCGCCGGCGACGCTGGCCTCCGACACCAGCGCCCAGAACGTGCGCCTGATCGACCCGCAGCTGGTCTCCGAGGCGTACACCCAGCAGCAGCAGGTCCGGGGCTTCTACGACTTCGGCCCCAAGCTGGACGTGGACAGGTACACGCTGGCCGACGACAAGCCGCAGGACTACGTGGTCGGCGTCCGCGAGATCAACGACAACGCGCTGACCACCCAGCAGCAGAACTGGCTGAACCGGCACACGGTCTTCACCCACGGCTACGGCATGGTGGCGGCTCCCGCCAACCAGGTCGTCTGCGGCGGTCTGCCGTACTTCGTCTCCGGCTTCCTCGGCGACGACCAGCAGCCCGGCTGTGCCTCGGAGACCGAGGAGATCAAGGTCGACCAGCCGCGGATCTACTTCGGCGAGCAGTCGACGGAGTACGCCATCGTCGGGCAGACCGACGAGAACAAGCGGACCGAGTTCGACCGCCCGCAGCCGAACGACAAAAACGCCGAGGAGCGTTACACGTACGCCGGCAGCGGCGGCGTGCCGATCGGCTCGTTCTTCCGCCGGCTGGTCTTCGCGATCAAGAACACCGAGAGCAACTTCCTGCTCTCCGACGCGGTCAACAACAAGTCGCGGCTGATGTACGTGCGTGACCCCCGCTCCCGCGTGGAGAAGGTGGCGCCGTTCCTGACCATCGACGGCGACCCGTACCCGGCCGTGGTCGACGGGCGGATCAAGTGGATCCTCGACGGGTACACGACCGCGGCGACGTACCCGTACGCGCAGCGGATCAACCTGCAGGAGGAGACGACCGACGAGCTCACCAACCGGGGCACGGTCGCGCTCGCCCGGGACAACATCAACTACATGCGCAACTCGGTGAAGGCGACCGTGGACGCGTACGACGGCACGGTGACGCTCTACGAGTTCGACGAGGGCGACCCGGTCCTCAAGGCCTGGAACCAGGCGTTCGGCGGCAAGCTCATCACGCCGAAGGCCCAGACGCCGGCGTCGCTGGCCGCGCACTTCCGCTACCCGGCGGACATGTTCAAGGTGCAGCGCAACCTGCTGGCCCGGTTCCACGTCACCACGCCGAGCGAGTACTTCAGCGGCCAGGACTTCTGGCAGGTGCCGAACGTGCCCGACGACCCGGACAGCGGCGTCAAGCAACCGCCGTTCTACCTGAACGTGGAGCTGCCGGGGCAGAAGGGCACCCGCTTCCAGCTCACCTCGGCGGTCACCCCGAACAACCGGGACAACCTGGCGGCGCTGATCTCCGGGTCGTACGTCGACAACAAGCCGGTCCTGGAGGTGCTGGAGCTGCCGGACCAGACCGCGATCCAGGGCCCGGTCCAGGTGCACCAGCGGATGACCAACAACACCACGGTCCGGTCCGAGCTGACCCTGCTGTCCAACAGCAACCAGTCCCAGGTGCTGTTCGGCAATCTGATCTCGCTGCCGGTCGGCCTCGGCATGCTGTACGTCGAGCCGGTGTACGTCAAGAGCGGGCAGCAGGACGCCGTACCGCTGTTGCAGAAGGTCCTGATGTCCTACGGCGACGGCGGCACGTACGTGGTGCTGGCGAACAGCCTCAAGGAGGGCCTGGACAAGCTGGTCGCCCAGGGCAAGAGCAACCAGCCCCCGACGACCACGCCGCCGGGAGGCACCACCCCGCCGGCCGGCACGGACCAGCCGCCGGCGCTGACCGGCCAGCTGGCCCAGGCGGCGGCGGCCCTGGACAAGGCCATCGCGGACGTGAAGACGGCCCAGGCGTCGGGCGACTTCGTGAAGTACGGCCAGGCCCTGCAGGCCCTGGAAACGGCGATGAACAACTTCCAGGCGGCGCAGAAGGCGGCGGGCACGGCGACACCGACGACGGGTCCCTCGGTCCCGCCATCGCAGGCGCCGTCCACGGCACCATCGGCGCCGGCCCCGACACCAAGCGGCTGACCTGGTGACACGGTGCGCGGCCCGTCGGGTTACCGGCGGGCCGCGCGCACGTGTGGGGGAGGTTACGGGGGGCCGTTTTGCATGTGGGGCAAGCCCCAGGCTAGGGTTGAGCTACGACGCGGGGTGGAGCAGCTCGGTAGCTCGCTGGGCTCATAACCCAGAGGTCGCAGGTTCAAATCCTGTCCCCGCTACGAGTCGAAGAGGTCCTTGTCCGCGGAAAGCGCGGACTGGGGCCTCTTCGCATTTCTGCCTGGGGGCCGAGCCCCCAGACCCCCACGGTGCGGTGGTTGCGGCGCTGCTGCTGTCGCGCTGCTCGCGCTGCCGCTGCCGCTGCCGCTGTCGCTGCCGTTGCCGTTGCCGCTGTCGCTGTCGCTGTCGCTGCCGTTGCCGCTGTCGCTGCCGCTGTCGTTGCCGCTGTCGCTGTCGCTGTCGCTGTCGTTGCCGCTCGCGCTGTCGCGCTGTCGCTGCTCGTTCTCGTGCTGCTCGTTTTCGTTTTTTTGTGATAGTTGTGCTTGCTTTTTGGTTTTTGCCCTTTTTGGTTAGGTGAGGGTTTTTTTGATGTGTTTGATTATTGCTTCTCTTGCGGGGCGGGCTTCTGGGACTGGGAGGAGGGGGTAGTCGTGGATTGCTTCCGGTTCTTCGTGGTATTCCAGGGGGGTTTCTGGGTGGAGGCGGTCTCGTAGGGCTCGGCAGTCCGGCAGGGTGATGTCTCTTGTGCCTACGAGTAGGTGGAGGGGTGGTAGGTCCTTCAGGGGGCCGTACAGGGGGCTCAGGCGGGGGTCTGTGCGGGGGATGGTGTCGGCCCAGGCGGCGGCGATCGGGTGGAGGCCTGCTCGGGTGAGCCAGGGGTCGGTGCGTTCTACCGCGGGGATTTCCGGGTTTGACATGGTCAGGTCCAGCCAGGGGGCGATCAGGGTCAGGCCCGCTACCGGGCGGCCCGGGTCGGCGGCGACTGCCTGGGCGGCCAGGAGGGCCAGGCCGCCGCCTGCGGAGTCGCCGGCCAGGTAGCAGCGGCGGCCTTCGGCGGTCTGGTCGGTGATGAGTTTGGTGATCAGGTCGAGGGCTTCCAGCGCGTGGTGCTGCGGGGCCAGGCCGTAGATCGGGACGTGGACGTCGTGGCCGGCGCGTTCGGCCAGGTGGGCGATCAGCGCCCAGTGCTCCTTGACGATCTCGCTGGTGTACGCCCCGCCGTGCAGGTAGATCACCGAGTGCTCGGACGGGCCGACGGCGGCGCGGCGGGACCGGACCACGTACACGTCCCGGCCGTTGACCTGGCGGTGCGCGACCACGCAGCGCTTGCGGATCCCCGGCGGTGGGGCCGACGGGCCCTTGGGCTTCGCCAGCACCGCCCGCCCGCCGGCCTCGGTGGCGTACCTGTGCTTGTAGGCGACGCGGACGAACGCCGCCACGCCCTTCATCTGCCAACTGGCCATGCCGACTCCCGGGAGCACGCGGACGGGTGATGCGAAACGGCCCGCCAGAGGAACTCTGACGGGCCGTTCTGCTTCGTAGCGGGGACAGGATTTGAACCTGCGACCTCTGGGTTATGAGCCCAGCGAGCTACCGAGCTGCTCCACCCCGCGTCGGCTGTGTAACGCTAGCACGGGGCGGGCCGTCAGCCCTTCTCGGGGCGGATCGAGCGCCACACGTGCTGGGCCCAGGGCAGGTCAGCCGGGTCGTCGAAGACCAGACCCACGTGCAGCACGTCACCTGGCACGGCGACGAAGCCGTGCAGGTTGTGCACGATCCGGCCGTCGCCCAGGGCGGGCCGCCAGAAGGCGTACCGGTGGGTCTCGCCCGCGGTCTCGGTCTGCTCGCCGTCGCGGTCCCGCGGGGCGTCCGCGGTCAGCTCGCGGATCACGTCGGCCGGCGTGGACTCCGGCGGGGTGCCCAGCGGATCCAGGTGCACCGTGCGGCCCGGGCCGCTGAAGTAGATGCGGTCCTCGTGCCGGCGCAGCTCCAGGCCCGCCGAGCGCTCCAGCGACCAGCGCGTGGTGATGCGCTGCCGCACCGGGGCCGGCAGCGCGTACGTGATCCGGCTCAGCACGTCGTCGCGGTCCCACTCCTCGTGCAGCACCCGGTGCACCAGCGTGCCCTCGTCGGCCGCCAGGTACGGGATCGCCTCCGGATCGCGCACCTCGGCCCGGGCCGGCGCGCCGACCAGGTCGGTCCAGGGCTGCACCGCGTTCGCCACCGTGCCCTCGAGGCGCAGCTCCGCATACTCCGGCGCCTCCCAGATCTCGCTCGCGTGCCGCACCGCCGGCTCGGGCACCCGCAGCCAGACCGAGTACTCCAGGGTGCCGCCGCCGGTCAGCCGCACCGGCATCAGGCAGCGGACGAACGCGCCCAGCCCGTCGGCGATCCGCAGGTGCTCGTTGCCCCAGGTGGCGTCGCGGTCCTCCGGTGCGAGCGCGAGCAGCGGGTCCGGCCAGGTCGAGCGGACCGCGAAGTCGACCGGCGAGAGGGCGCCGCCGCAGCACGGGCAGTCAGGCAGATGATCGGGCACTCGCGCACCCTACCCAGCACAACGGCCCTCCGGCAGGGGAGCCGGAGGGCCGTTGTGCCGGGGGTGCTCAGCAGTAGGTCAGGCTCTTGTTGCTGGTCCACTTGCAGGTGTCGATCGACTTGCCGCTCGGGCTGCGCAGGTACGCGGTGTCGCCCGAGTTGTTCCAGACGTAGCTGGTGCGGTTCCAGTACCGGTGCTTGCTGTCCGGCCGGCCGTTGGTGCCCTTGCCGGTGTGCAGGTACGCGGTCGCCCCGGCAGCCACCTTCTGGTCGGTCTTGACGGTGTAGAGGTTCCCGGCGACGTCCCGGACGGTCCAGCCCTTGAGGTTGACCGTCTTCTTGGTCTTGTTGGTCAGGCGCACGTACTCGGCGTTGAGGCTGGTGTTGCTGCGGTTGTCCACCCCGGGCGAGTTGTAGACGATCTTCGAGAACACCACGTCACCGGCCTTCGGCGCGGACGTGGCCGGCGTCGTGGGCGTTGTGGGGGTGGTCGGCGTTGTGGGGGTCGTGCCGCCACCGCTGCCGCTGCCGTTGCCGACGTCGAGCGTCACCGTCTCGGTGTGGCCGGCCAGCAGGTTGTTGTCGCTGTCGGCGTCGATCACCGCGCGGTAGGAGTGCGTGCCGGTGCCCTGCCCGGTCACCGTCGCGCTGAACAGCGCGGCGTCGCCGACGGTGTAGCCGCTCGCCACCTCGGTCCAGCTGCCGGAGGTGCTGCGCTGGATGTGCACCCGCAGGCCCGGCTGGGTCGGGTTGGCCGTCACCGAGACGCTGAGGGTGCCCGCCGAGGCGCTCATTGTCATCGTCGGCACGATGCCCATCGCCACCGAGATGCGGCTCGACGCCACGCCGCCGGCCACCACGTAGAAGCGGAAGCCGGAGTCCAGGACGCGGCTCAGCGTGTACTGGCCGGAGCTGGAGGCGGTGGTCGTCACGTAGCCGCCGTTGGAGTAGTCCGGCGACGGGTAGAAGTCGTTGAAGACGTACGCCGACTCGTACAGGGCGACCGTCGAGCCCGCGGGGGCCGTACCGGTGATGGTGATCGGGCCGAAGCCGTTGCGGCTGGCCGGCGCCGAGATGGTCGGGGCCGCCGCGGCGGCGGCCGGTGCGGCCAGGCCGAGGGCCGCCGCGCAGCCGATCGCGGTGAGGACCGCCGTCTTCCGTGCACGCATCAGCAAGTTCTCCTCGTAACTGTGGGGGATCAACGCAGCGTAGCGACAATGACCCAACGTAGTCAGCCCTACGGACGGGCGCGGTTCTCACCTGCTCGGATGAGGAATGACAACAACTGTGAGTTACTTTCGGTCAGGTGACGTCGTCACGACATGTAACTGGCATGTCGGACTCCGCGGCCGAAACGAGGCTCGGTATACGGTCGTGCCCGTGGGGGACCTCAAGCTGCTGCAGGCGGACTGCGGCCGATGTGCCGGGCTGTGCTGTGTCGCACCGGCATTCGCCAAGTCGTCCGATTTCGCCATCAACAAGCCGGCCGGCCGGCCCTGCCCGAACCTGGCCGAGGACTTCCGCTGCGGGATCCACGACCGGCTCCCCGAGCGCGGCTTCCCGGGCTGCGTCGTGTTCGACTGCTTCGGGGCCGGCCAGCAGGTCACCCAGGTGACCTTCGGCGGCCGCGAGTGGCGCGGCACGCCCGGCATCGCCGGGCAGATGTTCGCGGTGCTGCCGGTCATGCGCCGGCTGCACGAGCTGCTCTGGTACGTGACCGCGGCGCTGGAGCTGACCGCGGCGCGCCGGCTGCACCCGGGGCTGCGCGCGGCCCTCGACGAGACCACCGCGCTGGCCGCCGGCTCACCCGAGGAGTTGCTGGCGCTGGACGTCGACGCGCTCCGCAGCCGGGTCAACCCGCTGCTGCAACAGGCCAGCGAGCTGGCCCGGGCGGGAGTCGGCGGGCGCCGGCCGGACCACCGCGGCGCGAACCTCATCGGCCGCCGGCTGCGCGGCGCCGACCTGCGTGGCGCGAGCCTGCGCGGGGCCCTGCTGATCGGCGCGGACCTGCGCGGCGCCGACCTGCGGTCGGCCGACGTGACCGGCGCCGACCTGCGCGGTGCGGATCTTCGTGGCGCCGACCTGACCGGCGTCCTGTTCCTCACTCCGGCCCAGCTGAGGGCGGCCGTGACCGACGCCACGACGAAGGTCCGGCCCGGCCCGCACTCCCCCTAGGATGATGGATCTCGCTGATCGACCGAGACCTCCTGGAGAGTGCTGTCATGCAGGTGTCCGGTCTGGTCTGGACCTTGACCGTGGTGGGGATCCTGGGTCTGGTCCTCTTCGACTTCTACTTCCACGTCCGGCGCGCGCACATCCCGACGCTGAGGGAAGCGGCGGCCTGGTCGGCCGTCTACGTCGGCCTGGCGATCGTGTTCGGCCTCGGGGTGCTGGTGCTCGGCGGCACGGACATGGGGGCGGAGTACTTCGCCGGCTGGGTGACCGAGAAGGCGCTGTCGGTCGACAACCTCTTCGTCTTCCTGGTGCTGCTCAACAGCTTCAAGGTGCCCCGCGCGGACCAGCAGAAGGTGCTGCTGTTCGGCATCGTGTTCTCGCTGATCGCCCGGACCGGCTTCATCTTCCTGGGCGCCGCGCTGATCAACTCGTTCGCGTGGGTGTTCTACCTGTTCGGGCTGATCCTGCTGATCACCGCGGGCAACCTGCTCAAGGGTGACGACAGCGACGAACGGTCCGCGGACAACGTGATCATCCGGATCGCCCGGCGCTTCCTGCGCACCTCCGACGCCTACGACGGGGACAAGCTGTTCACCGTCGTGGACGGCAAGCGGGTGCTGACCCCGATGCTGCTGGTCATGGTGGCGATCGGCGGCACCGACATCCTGTTCGCGCTGGACTCGATCCCGGCCATCTTCGGCCTCACCCAGAGCGTCTACCTGGTCTTCACGGCCACCGCGTTCTCGCTGCTGGGCCTGCGCCAGCTCTACTTCCTGCTGGACGGGCTGCTGGACCGGCTCATCTACCTCTCCTACGGCCTCGCCGCGATCCTCGCCTTCATCGGGGTGAAGCTGATCCTGCATGCGATGCACGAGAACAACGTGCCGTTCATCAACGCCGGCGAGCAGATCGAGGTGGTCGAGATCAGCACCGGCGCGTCGCTGGGCTTCATCATCGGCGTGCTGATCATCACGGTGGTGGCGTCGCTGCTGAGCCCCAAGGGGCGGGCGCAGACGTACGTCGCCGCGGCTCGGCGGCACGCGTCCGAGTTCCTCGACATCGAGACCGACCCGCGGTACTGCGACGAGATCTACCACCGGCTGCTCGACGAGGAGACCCACCTGCGGAGCCTGCCGGAGAAGTACCGGGCCCGGATCCGCCAGCAGGACGAGCTGATGGCGCTGCTGGCCCGGGCGCACGAGGTGCACGACGAGCGGGTCACCGCCGGCGCCTGCTTCAAGGTGCCGGTCTGAGCGGGCCGGTCTGAGCGGCCGGTCTGAGCCGGCCGGTCTGAGCCGGCCGGGCTCAGTGGGCCGGTCTGAGCGGCCGGGCTCAGTGGGAGCGGTTGCCCCGGCTGGTCGAGCCGATCTCGGGCCCGCCGCGGCGGACCGGGGCCTTGCCCTTCGCCGAGTTGGCCGCGAAACGCGCGGCGGCGCGGCGCACGTTGGCGGCCCGGGCGGAGAGGTCGGTGGTCGGCTCCTCCTCGGCGGCCGGTTCCGCGGCGGCGTGTGCCGCTGAGACGGCTCGCTGCGCGGCGGCGGCAGCCTGCTCTGCGGCGGCGGCTGCTTGCGCGGCGGCTGCTTGCTCTGCGGCGGCGGCCTGCTCCTCGGTGACGGAGACCAGGCTGGCCACCCGGGCGGCGAGATCGGCCGCCCGCGAGGCGAGATCCGGGTGGGCGAGGTTGGTGGCCTGCTCGGCCGCGGCGGCCCGCAGCGCGCGTGCCTCGTCGGCGGCCAGACCCGGGCGCTGCCCGGGCAGGCGCAGGCCGCCGGCCTCGTGCCGGGCGGGTGCCGCGGGCTCGACGCGCACGGCCTCGAGCTGCGGCTCGGGCTGGGCCGGCCGGTGCACCGACAGGGCGCCGAGCAGGGACACGGTCTGGCCCGCGCCGCCGGCGTAGTTGCTGAACTCGGGGCCGATCAGCAGCCGCGACAGCATCCGCTCCTGCGGCGTCGACAGGCCCAGTTTCGCCGCGTTGTCGACCCGGAACCGGGCTATCGCGTGCCGGATCAGGTTGGCCAGCCGGTCGGCGTCGGCGACCGTGGCGAGCTCGCCGCCGGCGAACACCAGCGCCGGGAAGGACCCGTCGGCGGCGGCGCACACGAGCTGGACCTGGGCCGCGGCGGCCGCGCGGCTCGCGTTCGGGGCGCCGGGCTGCACGCGCAGGTGCTGCGGCCAGAGCCAGCGCAGCTCGCCCGAGGTGACCTCGAGGTCGTCGGGGGAGTCGGCACGGGTGTACGCGTACAGCACGCGGCGATCGGTGACGAGGACCTCGGTGGCTTCCGGCAGCGCCCAGCGGGGCAGGGACGCGGCCTCGTTGAATGCGTACTCGGCCACGGCGCAGCGGCCCTGCCAGAGGACGCGCTCACCGCCCTGCAACGGGCCGAAGACGTCGGTATGGCTGGCGGGAGGCGCACTGGCAGAGAGGAAATGCTGCTCCGGCATACCTCGATTAGATCGATATAGCTGAGGTCCGACAAGTCACGGGGAGAGGAATTCGCCGCATCCCGGAACGACGGCACCCCCGGCCGGAACGGCTGAACCATTTGGCCGAGGGCGGCCGTACTGCTGTCTAGGGCCGCGCGCTGAACAGACCCTCGGGTGGGGCCGGGGAGGGAAGCGCGTCGATGTCCGTTGCCGGTGCCCGGCCGGCGGTGAACCGGGTGAGATCCGTCTCGACCCGGCCCGGGAACCAGTCCCCGGCCGCCCGCCGGCTCAGCTCGGCGACCGGCGGCGGGGTCCGCCCGGCGAGCACCACCAGGTTGCCGAAGCGCCGGCCGCGCAGCACCGCGGCGTCCGCGACCAGGCAGGCCTGCGGCAGCGCCGCCCGGATGGTGGCCACCTGGGTACGGGCATAGTGCAGCGGCGGCCCGTCCGCCACGTTGGCGATCAGCCACCCGCCGGGCGCCAGCACCCGGGCCACCTCGTGCATGAACTCCACCGACGCCAGGTGCGCCGGGGTGCGCGAGCCCGCGAAGACGTCGACGACGACCAGGTCGTACCCGGCGTCCCGGATGCCGGTGACCGCCTCGCGGGCGTCACCGACGCGTACCCGGAGCTTGGCCCGGGGGTCCCACGGCAGGGCCTGGCGCACCAGCTCGACCAGCGGCCCGTCGATCTCCACCACCCGCTGCGGCGAGCCCGGCCGGGTCGCGGCCAGATAGCGCGGCAGTGTCAGCGCGCCGCCGCCCAGGTGCAGCGCGCGCAGCGGCGTGCCGGCCGGCGCGATCAGGTCGATGGCCGCGGCCATCCGGCGGATGTACTCGAACTCCAGGTGGGTCGGGTCGGCCAGGTCGACGTGTGACTGCGGCGCGCCGTCCAGCAGCAGCGTCCAGCCGGACGCCCGGTCCGGGTCGCCGACCAGCTCGGCGACGCCCGTGCCGACGGTCTCGACCCGCCGCTCACCCCGCCTGCGCTGCGCCATCGCAGCATTATGTCGGTTGCGGTTCGGTAGCAGGGCGGCGGGAACCCAGCGAAGTCCGGGCGCCCGGCCGACGTCGAGGGGGTGACGGTCACCGACTTCCTCCCCGGCGACCCGTTGCTGCACGTGCTGCGCCGCGCGACCTACGGCCCGACGCCGGCCGCGACGGCCGAGATCCGCCGGCTCGGCGCGCCGGCCTGGCTGGAACGCCAGCTCAAGCCCGCGGCCATCGCCGATCCGACGGCCGACGCGCTGGTCGCCCGGCTGCCGCTGAGCGGCCTGACCATCGACGGCGTCCGGGCCAAGGTGCGCAGCGGCGCCCTGCAGATGTACGGCTGGACCGCCATGTCCCAGCTCAGCTGCGCCACGGTCGCCCGCGCGGTCTGGAGTGAACGCCAGTTGCTGGAGGTGATGGTCGACTTCTGGTCCAACCACCTGAACGTCACCAACCCCTCCGGCGACGTGTGGGACAACCGGCCCGACTACGACCGGACGGTGATCCGGCCGTACGCGCTGGGCCGGTTCGCGGACCTGCTGAAGGCCTCCGCGCGGCATCCGGCGATGCTGACGTACCTGGACAACCGCTTCTCCACCCGGGCCGCGCCGAACGAGAACTACGGCCGCGAGCTGCTGGAGCTGCACACCGTCGGGCTGGGCTACACCGAAGCCGACGTCAAGAACGCCGCCCGGCTGCTCACCGGCATGACGGTCAGCTGGGACACCGGCCGCTACGTCTACGAGGCCGGCCGGCACGCCACCGGCGCCGTCAAGGTGCTCGGCTTCCGGCACGCCAACACCACCGCAGCCGGCGGCCAGGCGGCGGCGCTGGCCCTGCTGGACTATCTGGCCCTGCACCCGTCGACCGCGCGGCGCATCGCCACCAAGCTCTGCGTCCGCTTCGTCGCCGACGACCCGCCCGCCGCGCTGGTCACCCGGCTGGCGAAGGTCTACCTGAGCAACGGGACGGCCATCGCCCCGGTGCTGCGGGCGCTCTTCGGTTCCGCGGAGTTCGCCGCCTCGGTGGGTGCGAAGACCCGGACGCCGTACGAGGACGTCGTCGCGACGGTCCGCACGCTCGGCTACGCGCCGGAGAAGTCCGGCGCCAAGGCGCTGCAGGCGCTCGTCTGGATCGCCGAGTCGGCCGGGCAGGCGCCGATGGCCTGGGCACCGCCGAACGGCTATCCCGACGTCGCGAGCGCCTGGGCCTCCCCGTCGGGGCAGCTGATCCGGTGGAACGCGCACCTGAACATCGCCGCGGGCTGGTGGCCGAGCACGTTGCAGCGGCCGGCTTCGCTGGTCGCCGAGTTCGCCGGGACGGTGCCGGCCACGTACGGGGCGCTGATCGACGCGGTCGCCACCCGGCTGGTCGGCCGTACTCTCGCGCCGGCGCACACCACGGCGCTCGCCGCCTTCTACGGCAAGACGCCCGCCGCGGCCCTGCGGGCGAACGACGCAGCCGTCGGGTGGGCGTTCCCGTACCTGGTCGCGCTGCTGCTCAACTCTCCCTACTTCGCGCTGAGGTGACCATGTCCGTTGTCGAGGCCTGTGGCTGTGCCCCGGTCACCCGTCGCAAGCTGCTCGCCGCGGGCGCCGCCGGGGTCTTCGCCGGTCTGGTCGGCGACCAGCTCGCCACCCAGCTGGCCTTCGCCGCCGACGGCTCGTACGCCGGTGACGTGCTGGTGGTGCTGTCGCTGCGCGGCGGCTTCGACGGCCTGTCCGCCGTGGTGCCGGCCGGTGACGCCGGGTACTACGCCGCGCGGCCGGGCATCGCCGTGCCGACGTCCCGGCTCCTCGGCCGCAGCGGGATCTTCGGGCTGCACCCGGCGCTGGCGCCGCTGCTGCCGTTCTGGCAGGCGGGCACGTTCGGCGCGGTCCAGGCCGTCGGCCAGCCGGCGCCGAACCGCTCGCACTTCTCCGCGATGGAGGAGCTCGAACGGGCCGCACCCGGCACCACGCTGCGGACCGGATGGCTGGACCGGATGATCGGCGGGCTCGGTGCCGACCGGCCGTTCGACGCGGTCTCGCTCGGCAGCGCGTTGCCCGCGCGGTTGCTGGCCGGCCCGGCGCCGAACCTGGGCCTCACCGCGGTCGACGACTTCGAGCTCTCCGGCGAGGACCCGCACCGCCCGATGGCCGCGACCATGACCGCCCTGTACGCGGGCGCGCCCGACGCCCTGGCGCAGACCACGGCGATGACCACAGGTGCGCTGGCCACCACAGGCCGGCTCAGGGCCGCGGGGTATCGGCCGGCCGCCGGGGCCGCGTACCCGGACACCGAGCTGGGCGCCGCGTTGCGGGATGTGGCCCGGCTGGTCAAGGCCGAGGTCGGCCTGATGAGCGCGACCGTCGACTCCGGCGACTGGGACATGCACGAGAACCTGGGTACGGCCGCGCCCGGCAAGAAGATGTACGACCACCTGGCGGAGCTGGCGCGGGCGCTGGCGGCGTTCGCGACCGACCTCGGCCCGGCCGGGCTGGGCCGGGTCACCCTGGTCACGATCAGCGAGTTCGGCCGCCGGGTGGGCCAGAACGGCTCCGGCGGCCTGGACCACGGCTACGGCAACGCCATGCTCGTGCTCGGTGGCGGGGTCCGCGGCGGCAAGGTGCACGGTCGCTGGCCCGGCCTGGCCGCCGCCCAACTGGTGGACGGCGACCTGGCCGTGACGACCGACTATCGCGCGGTCATCGGGGAGATCCTGCGCGCCCGGTGCGGGGTCAGCGACCCGACCGGCGTCTTCCCCGGCGTCAAACCCAGCACCCTAGGGCTGGTCAGCGCCCGCTGAGCGGGGCCACTCAGCGCCCGCTGAGCGGGGCCACGAACTCGATGCCGAGCAGCTCGGCCCAGAGCTCGCCGTCCGGGCCGACCAGGGCCGCGTCGCAGCGCGCGCCGCGGTCGTCGCGGTGACCGTCGGCCACCACGCACAGGGCCGGACCCGGCAGCCGCCCCCAGCGGTGGATGCGGCACTCGGCCACCCCCATCGGCAGCACCGGGCGGTGCTCGTCCATCGCCCAGACGCCGCTGAGCTGGAGCGCGCCGTCCAGGGCGGCGAGATCCACCGGCAGGTCGTCGTCCGGCCAGCCCATCGCCCGGGCGCCCAGCACGGTGCCGACCACCCCGTCCGGGCCGATCTCGCCGAGCGAGCGGACCACGTGCAGCCGCGGGCCGTGGAACAGCGGCCGGCCCGCATACACCGAGCTGCCCGGGTAGCGGGCCGGGTCGCCGATGGGGCGCCAGTCCCGGTCCGGCCCGGGTGCGCCGAACCCGGCCCGGAAGCACGGCTCGCCCGAGTCGTTGCTCAGCCACACCTCGCGGCCGAACACCGTCACCCCGATCGTCTGCGGGTGCTCGGTGGTGACCGAGCGCAGCACCCGTACGCCGGTCAGCACGGCGTCCTGCTCGCGGACCCGGGCGGCCGCGGCCATCCAGCCCAGCCCGGCCGCCAGCGGCAGGATCGCCACGTCCTGCGGCCGGTGATCGGCCAGCCACGGATGGGTGCCGGCATCGACGGCGACGCTGGCCGGCTGGGCCCGGTCCGGCACCGTGGACCGCGGCGCCAGCACCACGTGGACGGGCCCGTCGACCGCCAGTTCGGCGACGAACGCGGCGGCCCGGGTGTGCACCGGGACGATCTCGGCGTGGCCGGGCTCCCCGCCCGCCGCCGGGACGGCGCCGTCCGCCGGGTCCCAGGCCAGCGACCGGACCAGGCAGCCGGGCCGGCGCCGCTGCTCGGCCTCGGCGATCCGGTCCAGGGTGGCGCCGACCAGCGCCTGCGGGCCCGGCCCGAGGTCACCGGACCAGCCGGCCACCGAGGAGAAGAGCATCAGGGTGTCGAGCTGATCCTGCGCCGTCGCCGCGAGCAGGGCGGGCAGGCCGGCGAGGTGGGTGCTCAGCGTGCGGTCCGCGTCGACCGCGGACCGCTCGCCGGTACGGCGTTCCACCACCACCTCGGCGCAGTGCAGCACGCCGGTGATCGGGCCCCAATCCGCGCGGATCTGGTCGAGTTCGGCGGTGAGGCGGTCGGCGTCGCGGTCGTCGGTGTGCACGTACCGGGCCTCGGCGCCGGCGGCCTCGCAGGCGGTGATGGTCTCGCGGATCTCCCGGGCGGCCAGCACCGCGCGGGCCCGGGTGCGCATCCCGGCCAGGCCGTCCGGCCCGCCGGTGCCGGCGGCGAACTTGCGCATCAGCGACACCTCGTCGGCCGCGCCGGCCAGGTGCTCGGGCTCGACGGCCAGCGGCGTGGGGCCGAGCAGCACCAGCCGGCACCGGGTGGACCGGGCCAGCTCCACCAGAGCCGCGCCGCAGAAGCCGCGCGCGTCGCCGGACGCGACGATCACCGACTCCGGGCCGATGACCCGCTCGCGCGGCGCCCCGGCCCCGGCGGACACCAGCCGGCCGACCGACCGGGTGCCGTCCGCGGCGACCCGGACCCGCTGCGCCCCGGCGCCCCGGGTGATCTCGTCGGCGATCAGGACCGCCACCGCGGCCGGATCGCGGTCGCCGCGCTCGCACTCGATGGCGATGGCGGACGCCGACGGCCGCTCCCGGCCGACCGCGCCGACCAGCCCGACCAGCCCGCCGAGCCAGGCGCCGGCCCGGCCGGTCACGGTGTCCGCGACGGTCACGAAGATCCCGCGGTCCTTGCCGTTGCGGGCCAGCCACAGCGCGGTGAGCTGAGCGGCGATCGCCTCGTCGGGCGGGGCGGGGCGGGCCATGCCGCCGAGGAAGATGACGCCGCCGAGGCCGGGGTGGGTGGCGACAGCGGCGGCCAGGCCGCGCGCGGTGAGCTCGGCGGCCACGGCCGCGCCGAGGCCGCTGCCGCCGTCGACGACGTGCACCGGGCCGGCGTGCAGGCCGGGCGGGGCGAGGCCGCCGAGCGGGGTCTGCGCCCAGGACATGGTCAGCCGGACCACGTCGACCTCGAGCGGGCCGTCGAGCTGGGGCGTGGTGGGGCGGGAGCCGGCGCCGGCCGGGTCGGCGGCCGCCGCATCCGGGTCCGTCGCGGTCTCGGCCCGGTCCAGGTCGGCCCGGTCCGGGCTGACCCAGTTCAAGCTGACACGGTCCAGGCCAGCACGGTCCAGCCCGGTCCGGTCGAAGCCCGCGCGGCCCAGGCCGGTCCGGCCCAGGCCGGCACGATCCACGCCGGCGGGCTCGGTGCCGGTCTCATCCGGGTCGGTGGAGTCGCGGTTGGTCGAGTCGCGGTCAGTCGAGGCGCGGTCGGTGGGGTCGCGGTCGGCGGAGGCGCGGTCAGTTGAAGCGCGGTTGGTGGAGCTCAGGTCGGTCGAGGCGCGGTCGGCTGGGTCGTGGTCGGTCGAGTGGCGGTCTCCCGGGGCTTGGCCGGTCGGGTCGTGGCTGGTCGGGTCGTGGTCGGTCAGGTCGCCGCTGGTCGGGGCCGCTGGATCGGTCCGGAGGTCGCGGTTGGTGGGGGCCGCGCCGGCGCTCGTCGCCGCGTGGTCCGGTGCCGGGCCGGTGGAGGCCTCGGCCGTCGTGCCGTGCCGGTCCGCCTGCGCCGGCACCGTCTGCTCACCCGCGGCGGGGAGGGGCGATTCGGCCCGGCCGTCGGCCGCCGGGCCCGCCGGTGCCTGCTCGGCCCGGCGGACCGGTCCGCCGGCCGGCCGGACGCCGCGGTTGGAGCCGGTACTCGGACCCGCCCAGCGGCCGGTAGCGGCGTTGGCGGCAGGTGTGCGCGGCGTGGCGGCGGCCCGGCCGGGCTCGGCCGGTCGGCCGGTCAGGGCCTCGATGACCCGCAGGTACTCCAGATGCGCCTCGGTCATCAGCCGCTGGAAGGTCGCGTGCGCTTCCGCGCTGTGCCGCGCCAGTTCCAGCGTCTCCCAGCCGGGGGCTTCGGCGGGCTGCGCCGGTACCGCCGATCCGGGTGGGGCGGACTGGGGGACGTGCGGGTGAGGGGGCACGGGAAGTCTCCTTGAATAGTACGGTCTTATCCGTACTATTCGGACACACGGCGGGCCGTCGCGCCGGGGAAACGGTGCGGGTTACCCCGGTCAGGCGGGGCTGCGGCGCAGCGCGAAGCGGGCCCGGGTGAGCCCGTCCGCCCGCCGGATCGCCATCGCGTCGCTCAGCTGCTGCACCAGCCAGATCCCCATGCCGCCGATCACGCCGGCCCGTGGCGGCAGGTAGCCGGCCAGCGGCCCGGGTGGCGTCGGGCCGTTGTCGGTGACCTCGCAGACCACCGCGTCGGCGGTCAGCCAGATCCGCAGCTCCCGCTGCTCGCCGCCGTGCCGGATGCCGTTGGTGGCGACTTCGCTCAGCGCCAGCAGCAGGTTCTCGACCCGCTCCGGCGCCAGCCAGCCCTCTGCGAGGGCCTGCGCCCGGACCTGCGCCCGCAGGTCCGCCACGGTGTCCTTGATCGGTACGGCGAGCACCGGCTCCCCGATCACCGGGTACGGCTGCTCCGGCAACTCGGCCAGCAACAGCTCCGGCGACTCGTACCGCGCGCTGTCCCGCCAGCCGTCGTCGTACAGCCGGGGGTGGGTGCGGGTGGCCGTCCGCACCGCGTCGGCCGGCAGGGCGGCCCGGTCGTACGGGCACAGCAGATGCCCCCGCAGCCCGGCCAGCGAGGAGTTCAGGGCGGACTCGAACCGCACCCAGGTCCGCGCGCCGTGCGCCGACGAGGTGTGCCCGACCAGCCGCATGAACGGCCGGCCGCTCGCCGCCGCGGCCCGCAGCAGCTGGGACCAGCCGGCGATGGTGCGCACCGGGCGGACGTACCACTCCTCGGCCGGCAGGAAGCGCACCTCGGCGGCATCGTCGGCGAGGTGGTCGCGCAGCAGCGCGGTGTGCCGGATGTTCGCCGCGACCGCGACCGCCTCGCCGCGGGCCAGACCCTCCCGGACGAACGTGGCGAGGGTGGCGCCATAGGCGGCGTCGGAGTCGTAGAAGAAAGCGGAGTGGAGGAACGGTGGGCGCGCATCGGCGGCTGTGCCGCTTGTCTGCACCTGCCACCTCCGAGCACGGCCGATCGACCACGGTAACACCGTTGCCGTGAGCAGGAGGATGCGGACTGTTCGGGGTGCATCACTGCGAGTGAACGACGCCTGCCTTATACGTGAAACCCGTCATACGGGTGGTGATCGCCGGTCCACACTGGGCCCGACCAATCAACGTGGAGGTGAGTGGTGTCGGGTACGGGGACCAGTGCGCTGGCCGAGATCATCGGCAGCGGGCCGTTGCGGACGGCCGGTCCGCCACCGGCGAACGACATGGCGGCCATCCTCGCCGCCGCGCAGCACCGGGCCGGGCCGCCGCTGCGGATCCGGCGGCACGAGTCCGAGGACGGCCCCGGCTACTGGCGCTGGGACTGCGAGAGCTGCGGCGAGTACGGCGGCGGCCGGCACCACACCGACGCGATCACCCGGGCCATGCGGCACTGCGGGGAGCACCCGGAGCACCGGTCCTCGTTGCTGCCGCCGACGCGCTGCCGCGAGCGGGACCACCGGCTGGCGGTGCACCCCATGCTCTTCGCGCTCGACGACGACCCGCCCCCGGAGCCGCTCGCCGGCTGAGCCTGCGGACGGCCCCGGGAAACGGCGGTCACTGCTGGGTGTCGCCGGCTCCGGTGCGGGCCTGAGCCTGGTCCACGCCCTTGTCGACGTGTTCGGAGTACTTGTTGCCGGTCCGGTCGTCGACCTGGTCACCGGCCTTGTCCAGAGCCTTGTCGACCTGCTCGTCGTGCTGGTCGGCGAGGTCCTTGGCCTTGTCCATGAAACCCATGTCGGTGTCCCTTCGTTGGTGACGACGGGATGCCCGGGCCGACCGGCGGCAAACCTCACACCCGGGTGTCACCCTCGCCCGTGCGCTTCTGTGCCTCGTCCACGCCCTTGTCGATGTGGGCCGAGTACTTGTGCCCGGTGCGCTTGTCGACCTCGTCACCGGCCTTCTCCAGCAGCTGGTCGACCTGCTTGTCGTGCTTGTCGGCGAATTCCTTCGCCTTGTCCAGGAAGCTCATCCGGCTGTCCCCTTCTTCGCGCTCAGCACCTCGGCGATCCGGGCCACCCGCGGGTCGGCCAGGATCTGCTCCAGGCTAGTCGTCAGCGGGATCCGCCAGTTCGGATACTGGTCGGTGGTGCCCGGCAGGTTCGGCTGCCGCAGCTCGCCGAGCACGTCGTAGAGCGACGCCGTGATGAACCGGCACGGCGTGCGGGCGAGGAACTCGTGCATCGCCACGATGATCTCCTCGGCCGGCGTGTCCGGGGTGATCAGGCCCTCCTCGGTGAGCCGGAGCAGCAGCTGGGCCCGGTCCTGGTCGGCGAACTCCCGCTCGTCCTCCACCGTCCCGGCCAGCTGGCCCAGCTCGGCGCGGACCCGGACCTGCTCGCCGACCAGGAAGCCGGCCGCCGTCGGCAGGTCATGGGTGGAAATGGTGGCCAGCGCGTTGCGCGGGTAGTCGGCGGCGGGCAGGTAGCCCTCCGCCGGGTCGTCGTAGTCGCGGGTGAACCACAGCACCGCCGAGCCCAGCATGTTCATGCGTTCCAGCGTCTCGGTGACCACCGGCAGCACCGTGCCGAGGTCCTCGCCGATCACCACCGCGCCGGCCCGGTGCGCCTCCAGCGCCAGGATGCCCAGCATCGCCTCCGGGTCGTAGTGCACGTACGTGCCGTCGGCCGCGCCCATGCCCGGCGGCACCCACCAGAGCCGCCACAGCCCGGCGACGTGGTCGACCCGCAGGCCGCCGGCCCGCCGGAAGATCCGCTCCAGCATGTCCCGGTACGCCGCGTAGCCGGTCTCGATGAGCTGGTCGGGCCGCCACGCCGCGAGCCCCCAGTCCTGCCCGAGCTGGTTGAACGCGTCCGGCGGCGCACCGGTGTGCACCCCGGCGGCGAGCACGTCCTGCAGCAGCCAGCCGTCCGCGCCGCTGGGGTCGATGCCGACGGCGAGGTCGTGCACGATGCCGACCGGCATCCCGGCCTCCCGGGCGGCCCGGTTGGCGGCGCCGAGCTGGGCCTCCAGCAGCTGCTGGAGCCAGACGTGGAAGGCGACCCGGTCGCCGCCGCGGGCGGCCAGCACCGCGGGCGAGTCCGGGCGGCGCAGCTCGGCCGGCCACTCCTGCCAGTTCGCCCCGTGCAGCTCGGCCAGCGCGCAGAACGTCGCGAAGTCCGTCAGCCCGGGGTCGGCGGTCAGGTCCACCTCGCCGGCCAGCGGCCAGAGCAGCTCCAGCGCGGCGCGCTTGGCCTGCCAGACCGCGGTGTAGTCGATCAGGCCGTCGGTGGTCGGGCGCGGCCGCAGGGCGTCGACCTGCTCGCGGACCGGCTGATCCGCCCGGCGGTACGCGTCTGTGTCGGCCACCCGCAGGTACAGCGGGTTGGCGAACCGGCGGCTGGACGGCGAGTACGGCGAGGCCGGCACCGGCAGCGTCGGGGTGATCGCGTGCAGCGGGTTGAGCAGGACCAGCCCGGCGCCGCGGCTGCCCCCGACGAAGTCGCGCAGGTCACCGAGGTCGCCGACGCCCCAGGAGGCGGCCGAGTGCAGCGCGTAGAGCTGGAGCATCCAGCCCCAGGCCTCCGGCGGCTCGGGCAGCTGGGTGGGCACCACGACCAGCGTGACCTCCTGGTCGTCGGTGACCAGCCGGTGCCAGCCCAGCGGCAGGTCGCGGGGGAGCCGGCCGTCGGCCCGCACCTGGGAGCCGTCCTCCAGGTGGACCGTGCCGGTCAGCGGCTCGGTGCTGCCGTGCCGGACGACCACCGTCCCGGGCAGCCGGTGCTGCTCCCGGGCGGTCCGGATCCGCGTCAGCTCGGCGCTGATCGCGGCCGGGGAGGTGGCGTCGACGCCGAGCAGCCCCAGCACGCCGATCACCGACTCGGCCGACACGTCCTTGCGTTGGCGATGCCAGTCCTCGTACCAGGTGGCCACCCCGTGCGCCTCGGCCAGAGCAGTCAGATCCGCGTCCATCCAGGTCCCCTCACTCGACTCTGGCTCCTAGCCTGCCCTGCCGGGCGGCGGTCCGGCGCGGCGGGCCTTGCGGCAGTCCGCCAAGATGGACTCCATGTCTTCCGCAGTGAAATGGTGGTCACGGCTCAGCGCCGCCGTGACGGGTGCCGTCCTGACGCTGGTCATCCCGGTGCACGCCTGGGCGGCGAGCAACGGTACGGCCGAACTCGCGGTCGAGGCGGCACGCTCGCGCCGGCGTCGCAGCGGCTTCGGATTCTTCCCGATCATCGGCGGCCTGTGCTGCCTGCTCGTGGTCGCCGGCATCGTGCTGGCGTTCGTCCTGATTTCCCGGAACCGTAAACGGCGCTGAGCCCGCCCACCTAGCTTTGAGGGGTGGGCATCCGGGCAAAGGCGGTCGCGCTGGGAACGGGCATCGCCGCCGTCTGCACCGTGCCGCTGGTCATCACCGTCACCGCCGACGCGGCGCCGGACGTGCTGCTCTCCAAGGGCCGTCCGGCCGTCGCGTCGGCCGGCAACGACGCCACCAAAGCGGTGGACGGGTTCGGCGGCACCCGCTGGATCACCGGGTCGGCCGGCACCCAGTGGCTCCGCGTCGACCTGGGCCAGGCGCAGGACGTCAGCCGGGTCCGGCTGCGCTGGCCGGACGCGTACGCGACGGCCTACCGCGTGCAGATCTCCGGCGACGGCAGCAGCTGGCGTGACCTCTACCGCACGTCCCGCGGTGACGGCGGCACGGACGACCTCAGGAAGCTCCACGGCACCGGCCGCTACCTGCGCGTGCTCGCCACTCAACCGGCCACCGGAACCGGCTACTCGCTGTACGAGGCGCAGGTCTTCGGGCCCGGTCCGGCCGCCCCGGTTGCGGAGAACACCCCCGCGGTGACCGGTTCCTCGCTCGCCGCCGGGCTCACCGACGCCCGGAAGAAGGCCTTCGCGCTCCAACTCGTCTCCAGCGCGGAGAACTCGACGCTGAACTGGCGCGGCGAGTACGGCTACCTGGAGGACATCGGCGACGGGCGCGGCTACACCGGTGGCATCGTCGGCTTCTGCTCCGGCACCTCCGACATGCTGGCGCTGGTCACCGAGTACACCCGCCGCGTACCGGGGAACAAGCTGGCGCGGTACCTGCCGGCCCTGCGCGCGGTCGACGGCTCGGACTCGCACGCCGGGCTTGATCCCGGCTTCCCGGCCGCCTGGAAGGCGGCCGCGGCGGACCCGATGTTCCAGCGGACGCAGGAGGACGAGCGGGACCGGATGTACTTCGCACCCGCGGTCGCCCTGGCCACCGCCGACCGGGTCCGCGCGCTCGGGCAGTTCGCCTACTACGACGCGGCCGTGATGCACGGCCAGTCCGGGCTGCGCGCCATCCGCGCCGACGCCATGCGCACGGCGCGGACGCCCAAGCAGGGTGGCGACGAGACGGTGTGGCTCAACGCGTTCCTGGACGCCCGGGTCGCGGAGATGCGCACCGAGGAGGCGCACAGCGACGTGACCCGGGTGGAGACCGCCCAGCGCGTCTTCCTGCGGTCCAGCAACCTGGACCTGAACGGGCCGCTGAGCTGGCGCGTCTACGGCGACAGCTTCACGGCCCGCTGATCAGCCGCCGCCGGGCTTGGCCTTGTCCTTCTTCGGCTTGTCCGGACCCTGGCTGATCTGGATGCTCACGAAGCCGCCCTTGATGGTCCGGCCGTCCGGTGCGGTGCCCGCGGCCTGACCCTTCGGGCAGCTCGACGCGACCTCGGTGCCCACCCCGACGGTGAAGCCGGCGTTCTTGACCTTGCTGGTGGCCGCGGCGACGCTCAGGCACTCCACGTCCGGGATCGAGCGCTGCTCACCCTCGGCGATCTTGTTGCCGGAGGGCTTCTTGAACTGGTCCTTCGGCTTGCCCTTCATGATGTCGCGCACGGTCTCCCAGACCGCCGGGTTCACGTTGTCGTGGCTCAGCCGGTACGGGTGGTTCTGGTAGTCCGGGTTCACCAGATAGCCGGCGACGGTGATCGAGGTGGTGCTGATGATCAGCGACGCCGTCTTGTCGTGGTCGGTGGTGCCGGTCTTGCCGAAGATCGGGTGCCCGATGATGCCGCGTGCGCTGCCCGCCGTCCGGCCGCTGCAGCTGCCCAGCTGGGCGTAGTCGCCGACCGGGCAGCGGGCCGCGTCGATCGCCGCGCGGGCCACGTCCGGCTTGGTGGCCTGCCGGCAGTGCGGCTTGCCGACGTCGAGCTTCTCGCCCTTGAGCGTGGTGATCTGCTGGACCGGCGTCGGCGCGCAGTACTTGCCGTCGGCGGCCAGCGTGGCGTACGCGTTGGCCATGTCCAGCGGGGTCGAGGCCGACACGCCGAGGGTGAACGCACCCCAGTCCTTCGCGTGCTTGGTGGCCATGTCCAGCTCCGTGGGCTCGCGGAACTGCACACCGAACCGCTGGGCCACGTCGACCACCTTCTCGGCGCCGACGCTCTCCTCCAGCGGCACGAAGTACGTGTTCACCGACGCGCCGAACCCGGTCCACATGTTGAAGGAGCCCTGCTCGCCCTTCGCCGCGTTGGTCGGGCACCAGTAGCCGCCGCCGCACGAGGCCTGCCCGTTGTCCCGGTAGCCGGACTTGTAGCGGTACGTGGTGTTGATCGGGTACGCCAGCGGGTAGCCGTTCTCCAGCGCCGCCACCATGGTGAACATCTTGAACACCGAGCCGGCCTGGTAGCCCTTGATGTCGCCACCGCCGGAGAGCAGCGGGTTGGTGGTGTTCGGGTAGGTGGCGCGGACTTTCTTGGCCGCCTTCTTCGGGTCCGAGGACCACTCGTTCTTCTCGGTGTCCAGGCTGTAGCGCCGGTTGGCGGCCAGCGCGCGGACCCGTCCGGTGCCCGGCTGGACCGCGGCGATCAGCAGCGCGTCGCGGTCGTCGGTGCCGAGCCGGTCGGCCACGTTCTTCCGGGCCGCCTTCTGCGCCTTGATGTCCAGCGAGCTCTGGATCCGGTAACCGCCGCTCTTCAGGCGCCGCTCCCGGTCGTACGGGGTCTGCCCGAACTCCGGCCGGCTGAGCCACCACCGGTAGAAGTAGTCGCAGAAGAAGCCCCAGTTGTTGGCCTTCACGGCCGCGCAGCCGTTCCCCGCCCGCTGCGCGGTCCGGGCGAGCTTGACCTTGGTGGCGGCGGTCGCCTGCTCCGGGGTGATGTAGGCGAGGTCCCGCATGTTGCCGATCACCCAGTTGCGCCGTTCCAGCGCCTTGGGGTAGCCGCGGGTCGTCGTCGGGTCGAAGCCGCTGGGCGCCTTGACCATGCTGGCGAGCAGGGCGGCCTCGGCGACACTGAGGTCCTTGGGGGTTTTCTTGAAGTAGACCTGGCTGGCCGCGTAGATGCCGTACGAGCCGTTGCCGAAGGGCGCCGCGTTGAGGTAGCGCTCGAGGATCTGCGGCTTGGTGAGTTCCTTCTCCAGCTGCATGGCGTACTTCATCTCGGTGACCTTGCGGGTCGGGGTGTCCTCGGTGGCGTCCACGACCTCCTGCGGGCTGGTCGCCGAGTACGCCAGCGACATCTTCACCAGCTGCATGGTCAGGGTCGAGGCGCCCTGCTTGTCGCCGCCGTTGTTGTTGTTCACCAGCGCCCGGACCGAGCCCTTGAGGTCAACGCCGTTGTGCTTGAAGAACTGGTGGTCCTCGGCGGCCACGATGGCGTTCTGCATGGTGAGGGCGATGTCCTTGAGCGGGACGTCGCTGCGGAACTCGTCGTAGAACACCGCGATGGGCGTCTTGTTGTCGGCGGCGAAGACCCGGGTCAGCTGCGGCGCGGTGGCCTGCTTGAGCTGGCTCGGCAGGCTCGCGAACGCCTCGCTGCCGGCCTTGGCAGCGAGGCCGGACATGCCGACCGCGGGGAAGGCGGCCGCGGCCACCGCGACCCCGGCCAACAGGCCGCAGACCAGGAGCGAGGACACGTTCGTGACGAAGTGGTGATCGCGTCCGCGCATCAAGGAGATCCGTTCGGGGTGAGATGACAATCAATACCGCCCGGGTCGCCGAAGCGGCCCGGGCGGCAGAGTAACGGTCGTACGCAAACAGGTCAGACCTTGGTCCACTTCTGGTTCGTGGTGCCGCCGCAGTCCCACAGCTGCAACTGGGCGCCGTTGGCGCTGTTCCAGTCCTTCACATCGACGCACTTGTTGGCGGAGACGTTCACCAGGTCGCCCGCGCCGGACAGGGTGAACCGCTGCACCGGGTTGCCGTTGCAGGTGACCAGCTGGATCGGCGTGCCGTTGGTCAGCGCGCCGCCGGCCGGGTCCATGCACTTGCCCAGGCCCCGCAGCGTGCCGTCGCCGTTCGGCGTCCACTTCTGCGCGGTGGTGCCGTTGCAGTCCCAGAGCTGGAGCCGGGCGCCGTCCGCGGCGTTGCCGCCGGGGATGTCGATGCAGCGGTTGCTGAAGTTGGACCGCAGCGCGTTGCCGCCGGTGCTGGGCGGCGGCGTGGTGCCGCCGTCGGTCCACGCCGAGACCCGGACGTAGTCGACGAGCATCGTCTGCGGGAACTGCGTGGTGCCGTCGGGGTAGCCGGGCCAGTAGCCGCCCACGGCCACGTTCAGGATCATGAAGAACGCGTGGTCGAACACCCACTGGTCGCCGCCGAGGCTGGCCGGGGTGACCCGGAAGTACTCGGAGCCGTCGACGAACCAGACGATCAGGTTGGGCGACCACTCCACGGAGTAGTTGTGGAACGCGTCGCTGAGCGGGGCGCCCAGGTTGCGGTTGCCGCCGATGCCCTCGGCGCCGGAGTAGCCCGGGCCGTGCACCGTGCCGTACAGGGTGTTCGGGTCCTTGCCGACGTTCTCCATGATGTCGATCTCGCCGGTGGTCGGCCAGTTGCTGCCGCCGAGCATCCAGAACGCCGGCCAGATGCCCTGACCCTTCGGCACCTTGATGCTGGCCTCGAAGCGGCCGTACCGCTGGCTGAACTTGTCGGCGGTCAGGATCCGGCCGGAGGTGTACTGGCAGGTGCCGTAGTGGCACTGGTAGTTGGCCGGGTTCTCCTTGCGGGCGGTGATCGCCAGGTGACCCTGCCCGTCCTGCCGGACGTTGCTCGTGGAGTTCGTGTAGTACTGCTGCTCGTTGTTGCCCCAGCCGCTGCCGCCGATGTCGAACTTCCACTTGCTGGCGTCAACCGGGGCGTTGGCCGCGCCGTTGAACTCGTCCTGCCAGGTGATGCCGCCGATGGCGGCGTCCGCGGCGTCGTTGCGGGAGGCGGCCACCAGGCCGCCGGTGAGGGTCACGGCGACCACGGCAGCCGCGAGCAGTATCCGGGTTTTACGCATGGGGATGGAGCCTCCGGGGGAAGAGGTTGTTAACACTTTTAGCAGTGTTTACAGATAGACCGGTTTCAGTCAAGGGAGACTGGTTCCGGAACCCCGGATAACCCTTTTCTAGATCTTTTTGAAGAGCGCCGGCAGTGCGGTCGGCTCCCAGCCCGGCAGCGACGTGTGCGTCTCCAGCACCTGGTACTCGACACCCTTGAAGGTGACCAGCTGGCCGGCCACGTAGTCGGTGAACGGCGCCCAGGCCTTGGCAGCCGGCGGCGCGGTCGTCGGCGGAGTGGTCGGCTCGGCCGGCGGAGTGGTCGTCGGTGCCGTCGTCGGAGCGGTGGTCGGCGGCTCGCTGGTGGGCGGGTCCTCGGCCGGCGGCTCGGTGGTGGGAGCCGTGGTGGGGGCGGGGGCCGGCGGGGTCGTGGCCGGCGGCGCGGTCGGCTCGGCCGAGGCGTCGGCGCCGGAGAAGCTCACCGAGTCGACGGCCATCCGCGCGGGCAGGTCGGCCCGGGACCGGTTGTCGTCCACGCCCAGGGTCAGCGCCAGCCGGAACGCCCGGCCGGTGTCCAGGCCCTCCAGCGCCTCCCGCTTGACCGGCGCGCCGTCCACCGACACCACGGCCTCGCCGGGCTTCCACTCCACCGCGTACGTGTGGAACTCGCCGTCGGTGACCGGCTCGGCGAGCACGTTGAACGCGCCGGAACCCGGCCGCTCGGCATCCACGAGCTCGAACGCCGGCTGCACACCCTCGCCCGCGGGTGCCTTGATCCGCGCCTCGACGCGGCCGGTGGTGCCGCGCAGGGCGCTCTTGCTGTAGAGGCGTGCGGTGGAGAGGGAGTTGTTGTCCTCCCCGCGCAGCACGATCACCAGGTTGCCCTCGCCGTCCAGCCGGGCGTTCCGCACGCTCTCGCTGAACTGCAGGTTGTCGTTGACCCGGTCGGTGCGCAGCGCCCACTTGGCCGGGTCCACCGTGCTGCCGCGCTGGCCGGAGAAATCGTCGGCGAACGCGGGCAGCGACCGCACCCGCTCCCGGTCCCGGCGGCTGTCGTTGCTGCGGTTGCGCTCCGCGGCGTCCGCGCTGTCGTTGCGGGTGGGTAGCCAGACGGCGGTCACCAGTCCGGCGGTCGCGACCACGAATGCGACGACTAGTCGGGGGCGCAGCCACGAGGGCTGCTGCGGCGCGCTGTGTCGCGGCACGGGGGAACCTCCGGGGGCAATGGTGCACAAGCGTCAGCAGTGACATAAGAAGATCGGGAGCCAAAGGTCAAGTTCGGGACGGGAAAATTAAAAAAAGTTTCAGGATTTCGAGCCGGTCCGGCTGGAAATGCGCACGGCCGTACCGTCGGGTCCGGTTTTGATCTCACATGTGTCCGTCAGTTCCCGGACCAGTAAAAGGCCCCAGCCGCCCGGTTCGTCCGGTGCCGGGCGAGCCCCGTCCAGGCCGGCGCCGTGGTCGCTCACCTCGCACACGACAAACCCGTCCGCGGCGGAGAGCGTGAGATGCCCGACCCCGCCGCCATGCCGTACGGCGTTGGTGAGCAACTCGTTGACGGCCACCACAAAATCGTCGAGCCGGCCACCGGACAGGCCCGCCGCGCCGGCCCGGGCCGCGACGGTGTGCCGCAGCGGGGTGACCCCGTCACGGTCGAACGCCTCGGAGAGCAATGCCGTACCGATGCCTCCGACGGTAGGCGACGTCTGATCATTCCGCTGGGCGAGCGGGTTTGTGGGATGGTCTGCGCATGGCGCAAGCGAGTGGGCTGCAGAACCCCCTGTGGCGCGCGATCGCGGTGTACCGGATCGCGGCCCTGGTCTATGTGGCGATCCTGGTGGTCCGCAACGTCGGTGCCTACGAGCGGCCGATGCTGGCCTGGCCGGTGCTCGCGGTGACCGCGGCGTGGACGGTCTGCACCACGTACGCGTATGCCGTGCCGGCCCGGCGCCGGGCCCCGCTGCTGGTGGCCGACCTGCTCGTCACGATGGGCGTGATGACCGCCAGCCTCTGGGTGGTCGGCCGGTCCGCGCTCGAGGAGGGCCGCCCGACCCTGGCCGTGGCCTGGCACGTCGCCCCGGTCATCGCCTGGGCGGTGGCCGGCGGCCGGCGCTGGGGCATCGTGGCGGCGCTCGCGATGGGCGCCACCGACCTGACCGTGCGCGCGCACTACGACCAGGCGGCGTTCACCGGCACGGTGCTGATGGTGCTCGCCGCGACCGCGGTCGGTTACCTGGTCGGCATCGCCGAGGTCTCCCAGCGACGCCTGGCACGGGCCATCCAGCTGGAGGCGACGATCCGCGAGCGGGAACGGCTGGCCCGCGACATCCACGACTCGGTGCTCCAGGTGCTCGCCCTGGTCAAGCGGCGCGGCGCGGGGCTGGACGGGGAGGCCGGCGAGCTGGCCCGGCTGGCCGGCGAGCAGGAGGCGGCGCTGCGCACGCTGGTCACCGGGCGCACCGCGGAACCGGTCGACGAGCACGCCGAGGTCGACCTGATCGCGTTGCTCGACCCGTACGCGTCGGCCACGGTGTCGGTCGCCGCGCCGGCCGGCGCGGTCCGGCTGCCCTCGCGGGTGGCCACCGAGCTGGCGGCCGCCGTGGGCGCCGCGCTGGACAACGTGGTGCGGCACTGCGAGCCGGGCACCAAGGCCTGGGTGCTGGTCGAGGACGAGCCCGCCGAGGTGACCGTGAGCGTGCGCGACGAGGGCTGCGGCGTGCCGCCGGAACGGTTCGCCCAGGCCGAGCAGCAGGGCCGGCTCGGCGTCGCCCAGTCCATCCGCGGCCGGATCGCCGACCTGCGCGGCACGGTGCGGATCACCTCCGCGCCCGGGCAGGGCACCGAGGTGGAACTCACCGTGCCGCGCGCCTCGATAGGCTGAGGCCGTGACAGAGGCACCCAGGACCCGGGTCATGGTCGTCGACGATCATCCGATGTGGCGCGAGGGGGTCAGCCGCGACCTGACCGCGGCCGGCTACGACGTGGTCGCCACCACCGGCGAGGGCCGTCAGGCGGTCCGGATCGCCGCGGCCGCCCGCCCCGACGTGGTGGTGCTCGACCTTCAGCTGCCGGACGTGTCCGGCGTCGAGGTGATCAACGGGCTGCTGGAGGCGGTGCCCGGCGTGCGGGTGCTGATGCTCTCGGCCAGCGGCGAGCAGCAGAGCGTGCTGGACGCGGTCAAGGCCGGCGCCAGCGGCTACCTGCTGAAGTCGGCGGCCCAGGCCGAATTCCTCGAGGCGGTCGGCCGCACCGCCGCCGGCGACACCGTCTTCACGGCCGGGCTGGCCGGGCTGGTGCTCGGCGAGTTCCGCCGGCTGGCGGTCGAGCCGCCGCCCGCGGACGGGATGACGCCGAAGCTGACCGAGCGCGAGACCGAGGTGCTGCGGCTGGTGGCCAAGGGGCTGTCGTACCGGCAGATCGCCGACCGGCTCGTCCTCAGCCACCGCACCGTGCAGAACCACGTGCAGAACACGCTCGGCAAGCTCCAGCTGCACAACCGGGTGGAGCTCACCCGCTACGCCATCGAGCAGGGCCTGGACTAGCGGTAGTCCGGCGCGGTGGTCTCGTGCATGGCCAGCTCCTCCGCGCTGGCGCCGCCGCCGGCCGCACCCGCGTCGTAGGCGACGCTGTCCGCCTCGTCGTCGGTGCCGTAGCCCTCGTCGGTCGCCACGATCCGGCCCACCGGCCGCGGGCTGTCCGCGTCGAGCTGGCCGTCGTCGTAGAGCGAGATCGCCGAGTTCGGGTCCGAGGTCGGGCCGGCGCCCCACACGTCCGCGTCGAACTGCCGCTGCTCGGAGGAGTCGACGGTCTCGTCGATCGGGTCGCGGCCGGGCGGCAGCGGGTCCTCGGCGCCGACGTCGGGTTCCTCCTGGCGCAGCCGGGAGTCGAACGGCTCGCCCTGGCGGGCCTCCTCGGCGGTGTCGCCGAAGCGGTTGGAGCCGCCCGGGCCGACACCCGGGAGCGCGGCCGGGTCGGCCCCGTCGGCCCACCGGCTGCTCTCCACCGAGTCGTACGCGTTCGAGTCGGCGTCCGCGGTCTCGGGCAGCCCGGAGGCCTCCGGGTCGGACACCTCGGTCGGGTAGTCGTTGTCTCGCATGACCTGCTGACTACCCGCGCGCCTGGCCCGCCATGCCTGTGCTGGGGAGTTCCTTGCCCACCTGGTCGTACGGGTCCAGCAGCGCCCAGACCACCTTGCCGTCGGCCAGCACCAGGCTGCCCCAGCGCTGCGCCACCGAGTCGATGAGCAGCAGCCCGCGGCCGCCGTACGAGGTGACCGGCACCGGCCCGCCGGCGAAGTGCGGGACATGGGTGGACCGGTCGCGGACGGCCACCGACACGCTCCTGCTGTGCCGGGCCAGCATGACCGTCATCGGGGTCCGCGCGTGCGCCACCACGTTGTTGACCATCTCGGTGACCACGATGCAGGCCGGGCCGGCGAGGTCGGGCAGATCCCAGCGCCCGCAGGCCTCGGTGACCAGCTCGCGGGAGCGCCGGGCGGTGCCGACCACGGGTTCCAGGGCGGCCTGGAGGAAGAGCTGGGGCTCCGGGGCGCCGAGGGCGGCGATGGCGTCACCGGGCGTCGGCCAGAGCGGCAGCCCGGCGTGCCGCCAGCCGGCGGCATCCGCCTCCGCTCCGCCGGTGGCCAGCAGGAGGTGGCAGCCGGGCCAGAGGGCGGCGTCCCGGGCCACCTCGCTCAGGACGGTGGCCGCGGCGGGGTCCTCGACGGTCAGCTCCCGGACGTCGACGACGACGGCCTCGGGCTGCCCGGCGAGCAGGTCGAGCAGCCAGGACCGGATGCTCGGGGCGGTGCCGGCGTCGAGCACCCCGGCCAGCCGGCAGACCGGATAGGTCTGCCCGCCGTCCACCTGGTGTCGGACCTCGCTCAGCATGATCACTCCATTGTGCCTAACGCGTGTGGATCTCGCATGCGGGCGCGATCCTGCCCACTTTAGGCCCGATTGGGGCACGTGCCTGTTATGAGGCAGATGGGCATGTCTGGGGAATACCCCAGGAACGGCGGCTCATGCGCGATCACCGGCCGGCGGGGTGCAGCCGTACGCCGTCCGGGCGCCGGCCTGCGGCGGAGCGGGCGGTCGCGTGGTGGTGCTGCGGCTCGGCGTACCGGGTCATCGCGATCACCGCGCCCAGCGTGACCACGAACCCGACCGCGGCCAGCCACTCCCGGCCCGGATGGATCCGGTCGCCGAGCAGCAGCAGCCCCACGATCGCCGCGGGCACCGCGCCGGCGGCGTCCATCGCGGCCACCGCCGCCGTGGTCGACCCGCGCTGCATGGCCAGCCCGAGCAGCAACTGACCGACGATCGAGTGGGCGATCAGCAGGTACAGCAGGGGGTTGGTGCAGTAGCCGGCGAACGAGTGCTCGAGGGCCAGCGGGCGCGCCGCGATGGCCGCGGCCGAGAAGGCGATGCCGGCCAGCGAGCCGAGCGCGACCGAGCCGAGGGCGCCGTGCAGCCGGACCGCGAAGAAGCCCAGCACGGCGATGACCAGCACGGTCACCGCGAGACCGACGACGCCGGCGGGACCGAGCTGGCGGGCGTGGGCGGGCTGGGCGGACAGCACCAGCGCGGTGATCCCGCCGAGCAGCAGCACGAGCAGCGCGACCTCCGCAACCGGCAAGGTCCACTTCAGCACCAGGACGCCGAGCAGGGCCGTCACGCCGAGCCCGGCGGCGACGCTGGCCTGCACCAGGAACAGCGGCAGATCACGCCGGGCGATGAAGGCCAGGACAAAACCCAGGACCTGACAGACCAACCCCAGAAGATACGTACGGTGACAGGCCAGTCGCACCAGCAACTGCGGGTCGAAGGTGTGGTGCACGCTCGTGCGGGCCGCCGCCATCGACTGCAACAGGTTGGCGACACCGTACGCGGCAATCATCGCGGCGAGATAGAACCAGCCCGACGACATCACCCGGCGAGAATAGACCAGGTTCGGCGCAGCCCGGAGACTAACGGTGCGTCAACGGGGCACCGGCGGCCAGCCGGCCCAGGATCTCCCGGTGCAGGTGACTGTTGGTAGCGATGGCGCTCCCGTCGCCGGGCGCCCGCTCACCGGCGAGATCGGTGAACGAGCCGCCGGCCTCGGTCACGATCGGGATCAGCGCGGCCACGTCCCACAGCGACAGCTCGGGCTCGACCATGACGTCCACCGCGCCCTCGGCGAGCAGCATGTAACCGTAGAAGTCACCGTAGGCCCGGCTGCGCCAGGAATCCCGCATGATCTGCAGCATCGGCTCCAGCCGGCCGGCCTCCTCCCAGCTGGGCAGGCTGGCGTAGCAGAAGCTGGCGTCCTCGATCCGGCGCACCGCGGAGACCGAGATCCGGCTGGCGGCCCGCTGGTGCTTGCCGGCGTAGGAGCCGTGGCCCAGCGCGCCCCACCAGCGGCGGCCCAGCGCGGGCGCGGAGACCAGCCCGGCGACCGGCCGCTCGCCGTCCAGCAGGGCGATCAGGGTGCCCCAGACCGGCACGCCGCGGATGAAATTCTTGGTGCCGTCGATCGGGTCGATCACCCAGTGCCGGTTGCCCTGCCCGGCGGGCGGCGTGGACATGCCGAACTCCTCACCGAGCACCCCGTCCCGCGGCCGGGCCCGGGCCAGCGTCGATCGGATCGCCTGCTCGACCGCGGTGTCGGCGTCCGAGACCGGGGTGAGGTCGGGCTTGGCCTCGACCCGCAGGTCCAGGGACCGGAACCGGGCCATGGAGATCGAGTCCGCGGTGTCGGCGAGCAAGTGGGCGAGGGCGAGGTCATCGGCATACGAGGCCATGCGGGCACGCTAGCCGATCCACCCACCCGAGCCGGTCCGGGCCGCGCCGGTCCGCGCCGCGCCGGGTCGCGCCGGGCTGCGCCGGGCCGGTCCGCGTCGCGCCGGTCCGCGCCGCGCCGGTCCGCGCCGTGCCGTGCCGGGTCGCGCCGGGCCGCGCCGGGCCGGGCCGCGCCAACCCGGGCCGCGTGAACGCGCCGGGCCGGGTGTTACTCGCTCTGGTCGCGGGAGTTGTCCTCGCCGGCGCGCGAGCTCAGCAGCCGCCGGTAGGACGCCAGCCGCCGCGGGTCCGCCTTGCCCGCCGCCACCCACGCGTCCAGCTTGCAGTCGCTGTCGCCGACCGTGTGGCCGCAGTTCGGCGGGCAGTCGATCGTGCCCTCGACCAGGTCCGGGAAGCCGTGCAGCAGGCTTTCGGCGCTCACGTGCGCCAGCCCGAAGCTGCGGATGCCCGGCGTGTCGATGATCCAGCCGGGGTCGCCCTTCTTGCGCACCCGGGGCAGCCGCAGCGCCACCGCGCTGGTCGAGGTGTGCCGGCCCTTGCCGATCGCGCTGACCACGCCCACCGCGCGCAGCGCGTCCGGGACCAGCCGGTTGACCAGCGTGGATTTGCCCACCCCGGAGTGGCCCACCATGACCGAGATGCGGCCGGCCAGCCGGTCGCGCACCTCGGTCAGGTCGCTCTCCGGCTTGACCAGCACGTAGCGCAGGTCCAGCTCGGCGTAGTAGTCCAGCACCCCGGCCGGCCCGGCCAGGTCGGCCTTGGTCAGGCAGAGCAGCGGCTCGATGTCGGCGTCGTAGGCCGCCACCAGGCAGCGGTCGATGAACCCGGTGCGCGGCTGCGGGTCGGCCAGCGCGCTCACAATGACCAGCTGGTCGGCGTTGGCCACCACGACGCGTTCGAGCCGGCCCTCGGGGGTGGTGTCGTCGTCGTCCGCGGTGCGGCGCAGCACCGACGTGCGTTCGGCGATCCGGACGATCCGGGCCAGCGCGCCGGGCGCCCCGGAGGTGTCGCCGACCAGCGCCACCCGGTCGCCGACGACTACGGACTTGCGGCCCAGCTCGCGGGCTCGCATCGCCGTGATCAGCTCGTCGAGGTGCTCGGCGTCCTCGCGGATGCAGCCGTACCGGCCGCGGTCCACGGTGATCACGAGCGCGTCGACGGCGTCCTCGTGCTTCGGTCGCGTGCGGGTACGGGGACGCGACGACCGCCCGGGTCTGATCCGGACGTCATCCTCGTCGTACTCGCGCTTCTTGCCCGGCAGCTTCAGCTCCCTGTCACGAGGTCTGCCCAGAGCTCGGGGAATTCCGGCAGGGTCTTGGAGGTACACGCTACGTCGGTGAGGCGGACGCCCTCGACGGCGAGGCCCAGCACCGCCGCGAAGTGCGCCATCCGATGGTCGGCGTAGGTCTCGAGGACGGCGGCCCGCAGCGGCCCGGGAGTGATCTCCAGGCCGTCGGGATGCTCGACCACCTGGGCGCCGGTCTTGCCCAGCTCGGTGGCGAGCGCGGTGATCCGGTCGGTCTCGTGGCCGCGGATGTGTGCCACCCCGCGCAGCTCGCTCGGGCCGTCGGCGAGCGCGCACAGCGCCGCCACGACCGGGGTCAGCTCGCTCACCTCGGACAGGTCCGCCGTGATGCCGTGCAGCGCGCCCGTGCCCCGCACCGTGAGCCCGGCGTCGTCCTGGGTGACCTCGGCACCGAGGGCGGTCAGCAGCTCGGTCAGCCGCCCCACCGGCTGCCAGCTGTCGCGCGGCCAGCCGGCCAGCGTGACCGTGCCGCCGGTGACCATCGCCGCCGCGAAGAACGGGGCCGCGCCGGAGAGGTCCGGCTCGATCTCCCAGTCGCGGCCGCGCAGCCCGCCCGGCTCGACCGCCCACACGTCGGGCACGCTCTCGTCGACCGTGGCGCCCGCGGCGCGCAGCATGTGCGTGGTCATCCGCAGGTGTGGCGCGGACGGCACCGGCGGGCCCTCGTGCCGCAGCACCAGGCCCTTGGCGAAGCGCGGCGCGGAGAGCAGCAGCCCGGAGACGAACTGGCTGGACCCGGACGCGTCGATGACCACCTCGCCGCCGGCGACCAGGCCGGTGCCGCGGATCACCAGCGGCAGCCCGCCGGTGGGCGAGGCGTCGATGTCGACGCCCAGCGCGCGCAGACCCTCGACGATCGGGCGCAGCGGCCGGTTGCGGGCGTGCGGGTCGCCGTCGAAGGTGACCGTGCCGTCGGCCAGCGCGGCCAGCGGGGGCGCGAACCGCATGATGGTGCCGGCCAGCCCGACGTCGACCCGGGCCGGCCCGCGCAGCGGACCGGGCTCGACCGTCCACACCTCGTCGGCGGTGGTGTCCACCGCGACGCCGAGGGCGCGCAGCCCGGCGGCCATCAGCGTGGTGTCGCGGGCCCGCAGCGGCCGGCGGATCTCGGACGGCCCGTCGGCGAGCGCGCTCAGCACCAGCGCCCGGGCGGTCATCGACTTGGAGCCGGGCAACCGCACGGTGGCGGTGACCGGCCGGCTGCTGACGGGGGCCGTCCAGGGGCGCTCTTGGGCTGTCACGGCACCCATTCTGCCGTTCGGGTACGACAGCCCGCGCGGGGCAACACGAACGCGTCCCCCGGCGTAGGGTCGGCCCCATGTGCGGGCGGTACGCGACAACGCGGAACGAAGCCGACCTCAGCCTGCTGTTCGACGCCACGAGCGTCACCGAGGCGCTGGGGCCGAGCTGGAACGTCGCCCCCACCGACCCCGTTCCGCTGGTCCGGATGTCGCAGCGGCACGCCGGCCGGGTGGTGGATTCCGCCCGCTGGGGCCTGGTCCCGCCGTGGGCCGACGACCCGCGCGCCGGCGCCCGGATGATCAACGCGCGGGCCGAGACCGTGGCCACCTCGCGCGCCTTCGCGTCGTCGTTCCAGAAGCGCCGCTGCCTGGTCCCGGCCGACGGCTGGTTCGAGTGGGTCCGCGACGGCAAGCGCAAGCAGGCCTACTACATGACCCCGCGCGACTCCTCGGTGCTGGCGTTCGCCGGCATCTGGACGATGTGGCGCGAGCAGCTGCTGACGTGCAGCGTGCTGACCACGGCGGCGCTGGGCGGGCTGGCCGAGGTGCACGACCGGATGCCGCTGATCCTGCCGCCGGAGCGCTGGCCGCAGTGGCTGGCCGGCGACGCCGATCCGGCCGCGCTGCTGCAGCCGATGTCGCCCGCCGGGCTCGCGGCGATCGAGGTCCGGCCGGTCCGTCCGGACGTGGGAAACGTGCGGAACAACGGGCCGGAGTTGCTGACCCCGGCCGTGCCGTTGACCGAGGCCGAGGTGACGCTGTTCTGAGCCGCGACCAGAGATCATCACGGGTGTCCGAATTGCCGCTTCGCTGACAAACGCGAAGAGGTTTCTCCCCTTATGCAATCGTTTGTAATTGCCAACTTTGTTGCGAGATAGATAAGACCCTTGTTCTGATCTTCCTCCGTGCGATAGAAACCAGCGCCGGTGTGATGTCGATCCGTACGGTGCGGACCGCCCATCACGGCTTTACCGGTACCCACGGGGGAGGTGGGCTGATGACACGTGCTCGAATGCCGCGTCCACATGAGGTCGCCATTGCCAGGCGCGACCCACGGCTGCTCAGCGCGATCGACGAACGCCGCAGTGATGAAGCGTGGCGCACCCGCGGCGCCTGCCGCACAGTCGATCCGGAAACGTTCTTCCCGGCTCCGAACGAGCCGTCCGAAAGCGCGGTCGCGCTCTGCGGCCGTTGTGAGGTCCAAGGGCCGTGCCTGGCCTGGGCCCTGCAGGTGGGCGACTGTCACGGAGTCTGGGGCGGCACGACGCCCCGCGAGCGGCGGGCCATGCTCGTCGCCTGGCGGGAACGCGTGCAGCCGGACGGCGAGGAAGTGAACGACGGGCCGGACGAAGAAGACCGCCGCTTGCTCACACTGGTGCCGATAAGCCGCTAGACATAGGAGCTGTGCGCAGCTTCCCGATCGAAACACCGCGCGGGCCGGCGGGGATCCGGATCACGGACCCCGCCGGCCCGCCGGTCTGTCAGCTTGTTCTCGGTCACGGCGCGGGCGGCGACGTCGACGCGCCCGACCTGACGGCGGTGCACGACGCGGCCGTGGCCGCGGGCG
This sequence comes from Actinoplanes sp. NPDC049599, assembly GCF_044465625.1. Lineage (NCBI taxonomy): Bacteria > Bacillati > Actinomycetota > Actinomycetes > Micromonosporales > Micromonosporaceae > Actinoplanes > Actinoplanes sp. NPDC049599. The sequence goes on along the minus strand of NZ_JBITLX010000003.1, from coordinate 18,159 downwards.
CCCGGGTGGTGCTGGTGACCCAGCCCTACCGGGTCGCCGGCCGCCGAGCCCCCGCGCCCGCCAACCACCTGGACGAGGCCTGGACCGCCGTGGTGACCGGGCTCACCGGCGGCCTGCCGCTGGTCGTCGGCGGCCGGTCCAGCGGGGCCCGGGTGGCCTGCCGGACGGCGGGGCAGCTCGGCGCGGCCGGGGTGCTCGCGCTGGCCTTCCCGCTGCACCCGCCGGGTAAGCCGGAGCGCAGCCGCGCCGCCGAGCTGCCCACCCGGATCCCGACGCTGGTGGTCAACGGCGACCGGGACCCGTTCGGCGTGCCCGAGCCGGGCGGCGCCGTGGAGGTGGCCGTACGCCCCGGGGCGGTCCACGATCTGCGCCGCGACCTGCCCGGCACGGCCGAGATCGTCGTCTCGTGGCTGCGGGCCCACAGCTGGGCCCGCTGAGTCGGAATGCGGACACCCCCGAGGTCGTTGCACCACCCGGAAGGCTGTACGTCGGAAGGGGTACCCCAAAGTGCATGCCGGAACCGGATTTGCCGAGCGTGGCGGTCTCCAGGCGCGCCAGGTGCAGCACCTGCTGCACGCGCCTGAGTGGCCCGCCGCTGTCCCGGCACCCGTCACGTCCTCGGTGAGCGTCAGCACACCGGCGGTTTTTGAATCTGCGGACGGGGCACTACCCGTATCCTCGGCGGGGCGGTCGAGGGGAGACGTGCGGGTGACGCCAGCAGAGCGGACGGAACGGACGGAACGCAGCGAGAAGACCGAGGTGCGCCGGGCGCGCTTCGAGCGTGACGCGCTGCCCTTCGTCGACCAGCTGTATGCGGCGGCGCTGCGGATGACGCGCAACCCCGCCGACGCCGAGGACCTCGTGCAGGAGACCTTCCTGAAGGCGTTCTCCGCGTTCCACCAGTTCGAGGAGGGTACGAACCTCAAGGCGTGGCTGTACCGCATCCTCACCAACACCTACATCAACTCGTACCGGCGTAAGCAGCGGCAGCCCGTGCAGGCGCCCACCGAGGAGATCTCGGACTGGCAGCTCGCCTCGTCGGAGTCGCACACGTCCGCCGGGCTGCGCTCGGCCGAGACCGAGGCGCTGGACCGGCTGCCGGACAGCGACATCAAGGACGCCTTGCAGCAGCTGCCGGAGGACTTCCGGTTGGCCGTCTACCTCGCCGATGTCGAGGGTTTCTCGTACAAGGAGATCGCCGACATCATGGGAACGCCGATCGGCACCGTCATGTCCCGGCTGCACCGCGGCCGGCGGAACCTGCGCAAGCTGCTGGAGCAGTACGCAGTGGACCGTGGCATCACGCGTAGCTCCGGCGCGACCGCCGCACAGGAGGCGTGAGCGACGTGAACGACGAAGCCCAGAAGACCGACTGCAGCGTCGTGATCGGCGAGGTCTACCTGTATCTCGATCTGGAGTGCAGCGACGACCGGCGCGAGCTGATCCAGCGGCACCTCGACGACTGCTCCGACTGCCTGCGCGAGTACGGCATCGAGCACGAGGTGAAGGCGCTCGTCGCCCGCTGCTGCGGCGACGAGATCGCGCCGAAGGAGCTGCGCGAGCGGCTCCGGACCAAGCTCAGCGAGTACGTGGTCGAGGCGGAGAGCCACGAGTACCTGCCCTGATCCCTGGGCTCGACGTGCGAAGAAGGGCCGGTAGCGCGAGCTACCGGCCCTTCTTGTCGTCCACGGTCAGGAGTTGGGACGCTTGCCGTGGTTCGCAGCGCTCTTCTTCCGGGCCTTCTTCTTGCGTGACTTCTTCGCCATGTCGATCTCCGTTCGTCTCCGCGGTCAACCCGCCGATGGTAGACGCTCCGGCCCCGACGGCCCGGCACGCCCCATATGCCCACGCGGCCGGACCGTGATTGGATACCGTCACCCGAGTAGCGCCGACGAGGAGGACTTCACCATGGCCGACGAGATCCGAGCCGAGATGGTGGCCAACGTGTGGAAGATCGTGGCCGCCGCCGGCGCCGAGGTCGAGGAGGGCGACACCCTGGTGATCCTCGAGTCGATGAAGATGGAGATCCCGGTGCTCGCCGAGTCCGACGGGGTCGTCTCCCAGCTGGCGGTCAACGAGGGTGACGTGGTGCAGGAAGGCGACCTGATCGCCGTCATCGAGTAGTGCGGCCGGAGAGCCAGCGCCGCAGCCGCTCGCCGCGCCGGCGCTGGCGGGGCAGGACCGGCGCCGCGTGCTCCTCCTCGGCGCGCACCACGGCCGCGGCCTGCTCCCGCACCGCCGCCGGCAGCTCCGGGGTGGCCAGCGCGAGCTGCGCCACCGACCAGGAGATCGGGTGCCGCGCCGCGGCGCTCGCGGCCAGCCGCCGGGTGATCAGCTCTGCCACGTCGGCGCGCGCGGACGGCTCCACCCACGCGGCGGTGACCAGCGCGAACAGCGCCGCCTCGGCGATCTGGTCGAGCCCGCCGGAGGCCAGCTCGACGAGCAGCCGGCGGCGCTCCGAGCCCGCCCACGGCTCGTCGGTGCGCTGGTGCAGCAGCCCGAGACAGGCCCAGACCTGCGCGCAGCGCGTCCACAGCGCCGGGTCGTGGGTGGCCAGCGCCTGACCCACCTCGTTGTCCGGGGCCGGCGGCGGGGCGGCGATCAGGGCCAGCAGGTCGGCCGGCTCGAGCAGCACCATGCCGAGGGCGGCGTCGTAGGCCGCCGGCGGGTGCGGCCAGAGCGGGTGGGCGACCCGGTGCAGCCGCTGCACGGCGGCCTCCGTCGGCGGGCCCACGACGAACGGTTCGCGGCCCGGGTCGGTCGCGGTGCCGGGCCCGGACGGTACGCGACTGAGCCACGGCTGGTCGGCGCAGCAGTCGGCCAGGTCGGCGTGCTCGTGGGTGTCGTCCGGGTGGTCGCGCTGGAAGTCGGCGAGCCGGATCAGGTGGGTCAGGTCGCCGTCGGCGCGGTACCGCAGCCGGTGTGCGGTGTGCACGGCGCAGTCGAACTCGGGGTCCTTGGCCAGCGCCCGTTCGGCCCAGGCCAGCGCGTCGTCGAGGCGCCCGTGGTCGGCCAGGGTGCCGGCGATGTCGGCGTAGACGGAGAGGTCCTCGGGGTCGTACATGACCGCGCGGCGGAGTGCGGCCAGGGACTCCGGGATGCGGCCGGCGCTGCGGTAGGCGTACCCCAGCCAGATCTCGGCCAGCTTGGACGGCCGCAGCCGCGCGCCGCGGACGGCCCACTCCACCGCCAGCGTGGGTTCGCCGAGGCGGCGGGCGAGCGCGGACCCCGCGCCGAGCAGCATGGCCTGCTCGGGGTGGGCGGCCACGGCGTGCCGGACCAGCGTCAGATAGGGCAGCAGCGCCTCGCGCCCGGCCTCCGGCGCCGGGTCGCCGATCGTCGTGCACAGCTGCATGACGATCTGCGCGAGCAGTCCGGGCTCCATCCGGGCACCCAGCTCGGGGTCGCTGACCCACGGCACGCCGGCCCAGTCGACGCCGGGGGTGTGCCCGGTCGCGGCGACCAGCAGCGGCAGCCCGTCCTCCGGGCGGCCGGCCGCGGCCAGCAGGTGCGCCCGGGCGACCACGGTGCCGACGAAGGCGTGCTGCTCCAGCGGGAAGAGCTCCAGGCCGCCGTCGGCGCGGGCGGCGAGCCGGCTGAGCAGCTCGTGCGTCTCGGGCAGGGTCGGCGCGTGCGCGATGGCGCCGGCCAGGTGATCGGCGGCGTGGTGCATCTCGCCGCGCTCGAGCGCCGCGCGGGCCTGCTCGAGGTCGCGATCGGCGGAGCGCCGGGAGTCTTCCATGGCCACGCCTTCCTCCGGTGGCACGCCGTGTGCCACCGACGCGAGCCTAGGCGACGAGTGTGGATATGTCAGTCCGCATTTCCTGCGCATCCGTGCTCGAAACGTTGCGATTATCGGCTCTAAAGTGCAAGACTGCGCATGGAATGAGCGGTACCGCGCACGAAGGGGACGATCAGTGACGCAACTCGGCCAGGGGATGGCAGCCGACATCGCAGAGCAGCCGGAGGGTTACGCACGGCTGCTGGAAGGTGAGCCGGCGAAGGCGATCGCGGCGGTCGCGGCCCGGGTGGCCGAGCGGCGCCCCCGGCACGTCGTGTTCGTCGGCCGGGGCACCTCGGACCACGCGGCCCTCTACGCCGCCTACCTGACCGAGATCCGCCTGGGCCTCCCGGTCGGCCTCGCCTCACCCAGCGCCATCACCCTCTACGGCGCCCGTCCCGACCTGGCCGGCGCGCTGGTCGTGGGCGTCAGCCAGAGCGGCGGCTCGCCGGACCTCACCGAGGTGCTCAAGGTCGCCCGGGGCAGCGGCGCGCTCACCCTCGCGGTGACCAACAACCCCGACTCCACGCTGGCCCGCACCGCCGAGCTGTCGGTGGACGTGGCGGCCGGCCACGAGCGCGCGGTGGCGGCCACCAAGACCTACACGGCCGAGCTGTTCGCCCTGCTCCTGCTCATCGAGGGCATCCGCAACGGCGACGGCGCCCTGCCCGCCGAGGAGCGGACCGCGCTGGCGAAGCTGCCCGGGCTCGCCGAGGAGGCGCTCGCCGGCCACGGCGCGGACGAGCTCGCGCAGCGCTACCGCTTCGCGTCGCGCCTGGTCACGACCGGCCGGGGGTACGCGTACCCGACCGCCCGGGAGACCGCCCTCAAGCTGATGGAGACCTCGTACCTGCCGGCGCTGGCGTTCTCGGGCGCCGACCTGCTGCACGGCCCGCTCGCGATGACCGACCCGGACGTGCCCGTGCTCGCGATCGTCGGCACCGGGCCCGGTGGCGCCTCCATGACCGAGGTGGTGACCCGCCTCGGTGAGCGGCGCGCCGACGTCGTCACCGTGGGCGCCACCGACATCCCCGGCGCCGCCGGCCGGCTGGCCGTGCCGGCGGTCGACGAGCGGTACGCGCCGCTGCTCGACATCCTGCCGTTGCAGCGGCTGGCGCTGGCCCTGGCGCTCGCCCGCGGCGAGGACCCGGACGCGCCCCGCGGTCTCAAGAAGATCACCTCGACCCTCTGATCGTGGGAGTGCCCGGCGTGGGCATGGCACGCTTGTGCCGTGTCCACGCTGCGCGATCTCGCCGAAGAGCACACCAGCCTCGGTCCCCCCGACATCGACCACCTCACCCGGCTCGCCGGGGACTGGCAGCTGCTCTCCGACCTCTCCTTCGCCGACCTGCTGCTCTGGGTGCCGCTGCGGCCCGAGGAGGGCAAGCCGCGCGAGTTCCTCTGCGTCGCCCAGGTGCGGCCGAACACGTCCTCGACGGCGTACCAGGACGATCAGGTGGGCAAGAAGGTCGGCGGCCCCGAGGTGGCCCACCTGGACATCGCGTTCACCCAGGGCCGGATCTGGCGCGAGGGCGACCCGGTCTGGTACGGCGACACCCCGGCCCGGCACGAGGCGATCCCGGTGCGGCTCCGCGGCCCGGACGAGAACATCGAGGTCATCGCGGTGATCGGCCGCGACACCAACCTGTCCACCGCGCGCACGCCCAGCCAGCTGGAGCTGAACTACCTGACCACCGCCGACGACCTGGCCCAGATGGTCGCCGACGGCACCTTCCCGCCCCCCGCGCACCCCGGTGAGACCACGTCCGCCCCGCGCGTCGGTGACGGCCTGATCCGCCTCGACGCCGGCGGCAAGGTCACCTACGCCAGCCCGAACGCGCAGTCCGCGTACCGGCGGCTCGGCTTCAACGCCCATCTGGTCGGCGAGGAGCTGTCCGTACTCTCCAGCCGGCTGGCCGCCGATCCGCTGGAGGGCACCGACGCGGCCGAGCGCATCCTCACCTCGCTGCGGGGCGAGGCCCCGCCACGCAAGGAGGTCGAGGCCCGGGGCGCGACCGTGCTGATCCGGGCGCTGCCGCTGATGCCGGCGGGCGTGCCGATCGGCGCGCTGGTGCTGGCCCGCGACGTCACCGAGGTGCGCCGCCGGGACCGCGCGCTGATGACCAAGGACGCGACGATCCGGGAGATCCATCACCGGGTGAAGAACAACCTGCAGACGGTCGCCGCACTGCTGCGCCTGCAGGCCCGCCGGGTCAACGCCCCGGAGGCCCGGATGGCCCTGCAGGAATCGGTGCGCCGGGTCGCGTCGATCGCGCTGGTGCACGAGACATTGTCGATGTCGAGCGACGAGGCGGTCGACTTCGACGGCATCGTGGACCGGGTGGCCACCGCCGCCACCGAGGTCGCGGCCACCGAGATCACCGTGAAGATGCGCCGCGAAGGCACCTTCGGCGTGCTGCCGGCCGAGATCGCCACCTCGCTGGTGATGGTCCTCAACGAGCTGCTGATCAACGCGGTGGAGCACGGCTTCCCGGCGCCGGACGAGGACGCCCCGCCGGCCGAGCCGTCGCTGGTCCCGCCGATGCCGACCGCCGAGGTCGTGGTCTCGGCGCACCGGTTCCGCAAGCAGTTGCACGTCACGGTCGCCGACAACGGCCAGGGCCTGCCCGCCGACTTCCACGCGGACACCAGCAAGCGGCTGGGCCTGCAGATCGTCCGGGCGCTGGCCACGGGCGAGCTGCGCGGCAGCATCGAGCTGCGCAACCGGGCCGGCGGCGGCACCGAGGCGGTGCTGGTGGTTCCGCTCGGCAAGCGCTGAATCGTCGGGAACTGCCCGGCTGTGTGAAGATCGTCCCATGTCGGTGCGCAGCGAGGTTCTTCGATTCGCCCAGCTGGGCCCGTTACCGCCGGAGTCGGACGACGCCGAGGCGGGTGACGAGGCCTTCGGTGAGCTGGAGCGGTCGCTGCGTGCCGTGCGCTGGCCGGTGAGCGACGACGAGGCCCGGCTGCTGGCCCAGGGCTTCGGCGTGGACGAGTGCTTCGGGCTGGCCTGGACGCTGCTCCAGCTGGTCGAGACCGCGCCGACGCCGGTGCCCGCCGCGGAGCCGCCGGCGACCGCCAACGAGTGGCTGCGGCTGCTCTGGCGCCGGCAGCAGCATCCCGCGCCGAGCCTCTGACGGACGGTGTCCGCCGCCACACTCCCGGAATCTGGACCGGGCTGGCCGTAAATGGCCTCGCGTGAGAGGCTTACCGGCATGACCGCTGCAGTTGACCGCCGCTTCGTGGCCCGGCGCCACGTTGATTACGGCCGTGTCCGCAGCGCGATGTGTCCGGCTTCCTGACGCCGCCCGATCTCTTTTTCTCGGGCGCGCAAGACGCGCCGGCCCTCGCCAGACACTGAAGTCGCGAGCCCTCACAGGAGCCGACCGCGTACCGCGCGCTCACCGGCTGAAATACCTGGAGGAACGCCGACATGGCGCTGGACAGCACCCCGGCCACCAAGCCCGCCGCTCGCCCCCGTAAGGCGCGTGGCGAGGGCCAGTGGGCGCTCGGACACCGCGAACCGCTGAACCCGAACGAGCGGATCAAGAAGGACGACAACCCGCTCAACGTCCGGGCCCGGATCGAGAACATCTACGCGCACACCGGCTTCGCGGGCATCGACCCGCAGGACCTGCGCGGCCGGTTCCGCTGGTGGGGCCTCTACACCCAGCGCAAGGCGGGGATCGACGGCGGCCGCACGGCGGTGCTCGAGCCGCACGAGCTCGAGGACGAGTACTTCATGCTCCGCGTCCGCATCGACGGCGGCACGCTGAACCTCGCGCAGCTGCGCACGATCGCGGAGATCTCCACCGAGTTCGGCCGCGACAGCGCCGACATCACCGACCGGCAGAACATCCAGCTGCACTGGATCCGGGTCGAGGACATGCCGGAGATCTGGCGCCGGCTGGAGGCCGTGGGCCTGCAGACCACCGAGGCGTGCGGCGACTGCCCCCGCATCGTGCTCGGCAGCCCGGTCGCCGGCGTCTCGCCGGCCGAGGTCGTCGACCCCACTTGGGCCATCGACGAGATCCTGCGCCGCTACATCGGCGACCCGCGCTACTCGAACCTGCCCCGCAAGTTCAAGACGTCGATCTCCTGGCTGGCGGACACGCCGCACGAGGTCAACGACATCTCACTGCTGGGCGTCGTGCACCCGGTGCACGGGCCGGGCTTCGACCTCTGGGTCGGCGGTGGCCTGTCCACCAACCCGCGGCTGGCCGAGCGGCTCGGCGTCTGGGTGCCGCTGGAGGAGATCCCGGACGTCTGGGAGGGCGTCGTCGGCATCTTCCGCGACTACGGCTACCGGCGGCTGCGCAACCGGGCCCGGCTGAAGTTCCTGCTGGCCGACTGGGGCGTGGCGAAGTTCCGCGAGGTGCTGGAGAAGGAATACCTGGGCCGGGCGCTGGTGGACGGGCCGCCGCCCGAGCTGCCCGCCAAGCCGATCGACCACATCGGCGTGCACAAGCAGCGCGACGGGCGGAACTACGTGGGCGCGGCGCCGGTCGTCGGGCGCTCCTCCGGCAAGCAGCTCAGCCAGCTGGCCGACCTGGTGCAGGAGCACGGTTCCGACCGGGTGCGGCTCACCCCGTACCAGAAGCTCCTGGTCCTGGACATCGCCGACGACCAGGTGGAAGCGCTGGTCGCCGGCCTGCGCGGGATCGGGCTGGAGGCCCGGCCGTCGGCCTGGCGGCGCGGCACCATGGCCTGCACCGGCATCGAGTACTGCAAGCTCGCCATCGTCGAGACCAAGGCCCGCGGCGAGGAGCTGGTCGCCCGGATGGAGGAGCGGCTGCGCGAGTTCGACGCCGACATCTCGATCCACATCAACGGCTGCCCGAACGCCTGCGCCCGCACCCAGGTCGCCGACATCGGCCTCAAGGGCATGCTCGTGATGAACGCGCACGGGGAGCAGGTCGAAGGCTTCCAGGTGCACCTCGGCGGCGGCCTCGGGATGGCACAGGGCCAGACCGCCGGCTTCGGCCGCAAGCTGCGCGGCCTCAAGGCCACGGCGGAGGAGCTCCCCGGGTACGTGGAGCGCATCGCCCGCCACTACCTCGCCGGTCGCCACGACGGTGAGACCTTCGCCGACTGGGTGGTCCGAGCGGACGAGGAGCTTCTCAAATGAGCGACGCCCGATCAGCCCCGCTGTACTGCCCGTACTGCGGGGAAGAGGATCTGCGCCCCAACGAGGTTTCGCACGGCGCGTGGGAGTGCCACTCCTGCGCTCGCGTGTTCACGGTCAAGTTCAACGGACTGCTCGCCAAGGGAGTGAACCGATGACTGTGGTAACCGCCGCCGGCCTGGGACTGGTGTCCCTCACCGCCCCGGTCGACCCCACCCGCCGCGACCCCTTGGAGTTGAAGGCGCTGGCAGACGCTGCCGGCGTCGCTCTGGAGGGCGCCCCCGCCGAGGAGATCGCGCGGTGGGCGACCAGCACCTTCGGCGACCGCTTCTGCGTCACCAGCTCGATGGCGGACGCGGTAGTCGCGCACCTGTTCTCCCGGGTGGCGCCCGGTGTCGACGTGGTGTTCCTCGACACCGGCCTGCACTTCCCGGAGACGCTGAAGATCCGCGACACCGTCGCCCGCACGATGGACGTCACCGTGCGGTCGATCCGCCCGCGGATGACGGTCGGCCAGCAGGACGGCGAGTTCGGGCCCCGGCTCTTCGCCCGCAGCCCGGACGAGTGCTGCTTCCTGCGCAAGGTCGAGCCGCTCGAGCGCGCGCTGAGCGACTACGACTCCTGGGCCACCGGCCTGCGCCGGGACGAGTCGCCGACCCGGGCCAACACTCCCGTCGTGGCGTTCGACGCCAGGAAGGGCAAGGTCAAGGTCAACCCGATCGCGGCGTGGACCCAGGCCGATGTGGACCGCTACATCGCGCGGTGGAACGTGCCGGTCAACGAGCTCTTCAAGAAGGGGTACGGCTCGATCGGCTGCTGGCCGTGCACCCGGCGCACCAAGGCCGGCGAGGACCCGCGCGCGGGCCGCTGGGCGATGTTCGAGAAGACCGAATGCGGCCTGCACATCTAGCCGTCACGCTGACCGCCCACGGCAGCCGTGACCCGCGCGCGGCCCGGGCGACCGAGGCGCTGACCCGGGCTGTCGCGGCCCGGCAGCCGGCCTGGGAGGTACGCGCGTCGTACCTCGACCATGCCGGTCCCCGCCCGCGGGAGGTGCTGGCCTCGTTCGCCGAGGCCGGCCATCGGCGCGCGGTGCTGGTGCCGTTGCTGCTGACCGCGGCCTACCACGGCCGGGTCGACGTGCCGGGGGAGATCACCGCCGCCCGGGCGCAGTTCCCGGGCCTGGCGGTCACCCAGGCGGACGTCCTGGGCCCGGTCGACGGCCGGGTGCCCGAGCTGCTCCTGGACGGCCTGACGACACGCCTGGGCGCGGCCGGCGGGCTGGACGGCCTACCGTCGCGCTTGGGCGCGGCCGGCGTGACCTCGCGTTCGGGCGTCGCTGCCGGGCTGGATGCGGTGGTGCTGGCGGCCGCCGGGACGCGGAATGCGAGCGCGCGGGCGACGGTGGAGCAGGCCGCGGCGGCCCTGAGTGCCCGGCTGGGGCTCCCGTGCCGGGTCGCCTATGCCTCGGCCGCCCCGCCGCTGTCCGGGGACGTCGTTCGTGATCTCCGTGCCGAGGGGCACGAGCGGATCGGGCTGGCCTCGTACTTCCTCGCCCCCGGGCTGCTGTGGGACGCGGCGGTGGCCTCGGCGCGGGCGGCGGGAGCCGGCGTGGTGGCCGAGCCGCTGACCGACGTCCCGGCCGTCGCGGAGCTGGTGTCGGCCCGGGTGCACGCGGCGCGGGTGGCGCCGGTCACCGTCCTCGCCGCCTGAGCACGATCGCTACGCGGCGTCACACCATCGTGCGCCCCCTGTCGCGCCATGCCGAGTGACCACATTGAGTGATCGACCGGCTGCCCGGACCGTCCCTTGCGGACGGTGTGCGGGCATCGACGAATAGTGGCTTCGATAACGGTAATTTCGAGATCATTTCGCGAAGTCCGGTGATGGCATTCATGCCGTGCGTCACCATTGCGTGGCGTAATCACGTCGAAACAGCGCATGATCGGACTCGGTCGGCGCCCGGCCCCGGACAGCACGACGCCCCGGAGCCGAAGCGGGCCGGGGCGTGAATGCTGTGAGGGGATTGTTCAGGCGGTAGGGGCACTGACCCGAAGGCCTCCGCGACGCTTCACGGCACGCCGTTCGTCTTCGCTCATACCGCCCCAGACGCCGGCATCCTGTCCGGACTCGAGCGCCCAGGAGAGGCACGACTCGGTCACGGTGCACCGCCGGCAGACGGCCTTGGCCTGCTCGACCTGCAGGAGTGCGGGGCCAGACGTCCCGATCGGGAAGAACAGCTCCGGGTCCTCGTCGCGGCAGATCGCATGGTGACGCCAGTCCATGGCGGCAACACTCCTTGTTTCGGATTGAGTAGAGAATGGTGCTACTTACTTCTATCTGCATCCGCTCCGGGCCGACGGACTGCGTTCGTCGGATCACCGGTGCGTGAGCAAGCTTTGTTCGCGATGCCTTACGCGCTTCTGGATTAAGGAACGTGCGCGAGCGGCATCGGGTTACTTCTTATCGCTTGTGAATGCTTTCACGAACTCCTGCGATGTCAAGGGTAGCGCTCGGAAATTCTCCCAGCGGGTGAGCTAGCTCACGACCCCTTTGTCCGGTTCTGGGGGAACTTCCAAGACCGGCGGACGGGCGCTCCCATCAATGTAGTACGGTACCGGCCGCGTTGCCGACCTTTTGCCCGTCTTTCTGTAACAGATCGTGAGGACGTTCCGATCGCGGTACCCGATCCTCAGCAGATCACACGCAAGGCCTCGGGAACGGACAGGAAGTGCACCTTCTGACGCTCGCCCAGGTAGTCGCCGTCGAGCTGGAAGGGCTGGGGGCGGCTGGCGACCACGGTGAACTCGGGCTGGTCGTGCAGCCGGAGCACGTGCTTGCCGTGCGGATCGGCGTTCTTGGAGACCATCTGCGTCACTGTCCGTGTTGTACTGGCGATGTACAGGTTACGAACCGCCAGCACGTCAAGCCCCCGGTCGAAGGAGGCCTCGGGGTTGGGGTTGATCGCGCGGTCGCCGACGTACGTCCACGGCGCGGTGTTCTGGATGATGACGGTGCCCAGACCGGCCTCCGGCTCCTCGCCGGGTCGCTCGATCGAGAGCGGTGGCGACTTGCGGTCCTCGCCGGAGAAGATCTGCCCGATCATCGAGCGGACATAGAGCGCGGGGGTCGACGTCCGGCCGCGCAGCCGGGCCTGCTCGACCCGGCGCACCACGGCCGCGTCCAGGCCCATCCCGGCGGTGAAGGTGAAGTAGCGGTCGTCGGCCCGGCCGAGCCCGATCACCCGGTGCCGGCCGGAGCGCAGCCCGTCGAGGATCACGCTGGTGCCGTCGGCCCAGTCACGCGGCAGGCCCAGGGCGCGGGCGAAGACGTTGGTCGAACCTCCCGGGACCACGGCCAGCGCCGGCAGCCGGAACGCGGGCGCCGTGCCGCGGGCGGCCAGCCCGGGATCGGCGGTCATCAGCCCGTTCACGGCCTCGTTCACCGTGCCGTCGCCGCCGAGCGTGACCACCAGGTCGACGCCGCTCTCGGCCGCCGCCCGGGCCAGCCCCGCCGCGTGACCTCGCTTGCGGGTGTACTCGACGGTCAGGTCGACCTCGCTGCGCAGGGCCCGGACCAGGACGTCGCGGCTGCGCTCATTCGTCGTGGTGGCTTTGGGGTTGACCACGAGTAACGCTCGCATGGGCGGCACTGTACCTCTCAGGAAGGCGCTGAGCTGGCCGGTATCGTACAGCGGTGACCCCCCGAGAACTCGACTCCCCGGTGACCCTGGTCTGGGCCGTACGCCTGCTCTTCGCCGAGGCCGTCGCGCTGGTGGTGCTCGCCGCGTACCTGGTGGTGCTGGACTTCACCGCCGACGCGACCAGCGTCGTGGTGGCCGTCGCGCTGACCGGCTTCGCCGTTGTCGCGGCCGTCGCCGTGGTCCTCGTCGCCCGCGCGCTGGCCCGCCGCTCGTCGCACGCCCGCGGCCCGGCCATCGTGGTGCAGCTCTTTGTCATCGCCTCCGGCGGCTTCGTGCTGCAGACCGGCACGGCCTGGATCGGCGCGCTGCTGATGCTCTTCGGGATCGGGGTGGGCCTGCTCTGCGTCGTGCCGCCGACGACCCGCGCGCTCGGACTCGACTGAACCCCCCTTCCCACCCGCGTGTGAAGGCCTACTCTGAGTGGACGGATCACGAGGGGGTGAGGGCCGTGACCGGATCGACGGTGCGTCCACCGGCGTACCAGCTCTTGGCTGACGAACTGCGCGACGAGATCACCTCGGGGCGACTGCAGCCCGGTGAGCGACTACCGCCGGAGCCCGTGCTCTGCGTCCGGTCCGGGGTGAGCCGCAGCACGGTCCGCGAGGCGTTACGCCTGCTGGCCAGCCAGCACCTCATCGTCACCACCCGGGGCGTCACCGGCGGCAGCTTCGTCGCCCATCCCGACGCCGAGCAGCTCTCCGAGGCGCTCTCCACCGGCCTGACCCTGCTCAGCAACTCCGCCGAGGTCGGCCTGGCCGATCTGCTGGAGCTGCGCCGGGCGCTGGAGGTGCCGGCCGCCGGGCTCGCGGCGCGGCGCCGCACCGACGCGAACCTGATCGAGATGCGCGGCGCGATGTTCGACCCGGACCTGGACGAGCTGGAGACGATGCTGGCCGCGCACGCCGCCTTCCACGCGGCGGTCGCCTCGGCCACCGGCAACCCGCTCTTCGAGCTGGTCACCCGCCCGCTCTACCACGTCACGTACGGCGAGGAGATCGTCGAGAACCTGCCCGACGACTACTGGAGCCGCATCGACACCGACCACCGGGACCTGTTGAGCTGCGTGAAGGCCGGCGACGCCGATTCCGCCATGGAGGTCGGCCGGCGCCACCTCGACTACATCACGGTGGCCACCGCGCGCTGAGCGCTCAGCTCTCGGTGCGGCGGGTGAGCAGCCGGATCGTCGCGTGCCGGCCGGTGGCCTCCGCGGACGCCGAGGTGGTCAGCGCGGTCAGCACCTTCCACGCGAAAGAGGACTCGGACGGCAGCCGCGCGCCGCGCACCGTCGACACTGTCACCTCGACCGTGAGCGCGTCGTCGGTGACGGCGAACCGGCACTCGAGCTCGGCGCCGCGGGTGGCGATGGCGAGCAGCATCGCGCAGGCCTCGTCGACCGCGATGCGCAGGTCCTCGATCTCGTCAAGCGCGAAGTGCAGGCGGGCCGCGAGGCCGGCCGTGGCTGTGCGGAGCACGCCGAGATACCCGCCGTCGGCGGGCACGGTCAGCAGCACGACGTCGTCACCGAACGCCGGCTCCGGATGCGTTGTCTGCAGCTGAGTCACCGACCCCATCCTCCCAATGGACGGAACTCTAGTCCCTGACGGGGGAGGCCCGCTCAGCGAGTTGGGTCAGGGCCGCACCGGACAACCGGTACGGCAGCCAGTCCTCCACGACCTTGGCGCCGATCGCGGCGTAGAAGTCCGCGGCCGGGTTCCAGTCCAGCATCACCCACTCGAGTCGCCGGTAGCCGCGTTCCACACAGACCTGGGCCAGGGTGGCGAGCAGCGCGCCGCCCGCACCGGTGCCCCGGGCGTGCGGCCGGACGTAGAGGTCCTCGAGGTGGATGCCGTGCGTGCCTTCCCAGGTGGAGAAGTTCAGATACCACAGGGCGAAGCCGTACGGGGTGTCGTCGGCGTCCACCGCCACGTGCCCGAAGACGGCGGGGTGCTCGGCGAACAGGCTGGTCAGCAGCTGGTCGTCGGTGAGGTGGCAGGACTCCGGCGCGCGTTCGAACTCGGCCAGCTCGTGCACCATCGCGACAACGGCCGGCACGTCTGCACGACGTACCGGCCGGATCGTTGCGGAACTCACGCCTGCTTGGTCTCCCAGAAGATCTTGGAGATCTCCTCGATCTTGCCGAGCAGCTGCTCGCCGACCGCCGGGTCCATCGAGCCCTTGGCGCCTGACGCGCCCGCGAGCTTGGTGGCCTCGTTGAAGAGCTGGTTGAGGTTCGGGTACTTCTCGAAGTGCGGCGCCTTGAAGTAGTCGGTCCACAGCACCCACAGGTGGTGCTTGACCAGCTCGGCGCGCTGCTCCTTGACCAGGATGGCGCGGGTGCGGAACTCGGGGTCGGTGTTCGCCTGGTACTTCTCAGCGATGGCCTTCACCGACTCCGCCTCGATACGCGCCTGCGCCGGGTCGTACACCCCACAGGGCAGGTCGCAGTGCGCGCTGACAACAGTGCGCGGCGTGAAAATGCGCGGAAGTCGCATCAGGACCCCTCCATACGTTTGCGATGATCCGATGCTGACACTACCCCTTACCGCTTTACCCAACCTCGACGCGGGATTGATGCCATGAGTTGGCAATTGCCGCTCTTCGCCGTACTGGTGCAAGGGCCCTCGATGGCACCCACCCTGCACGGCGGAGACGCCCTGCTGGTGCGGCGGGTCCGCCGGGTCCGGCCGCACTCGGTCGTGGTCGCCCGGTTCCGCGCCCGGCCGGAGCTGCTGGTGGTCAAGCGGGCCATCCGTGAGCAGGACGGCGGCTGGTGGGTCCAGGGTGACAACGAGTTCGTGACCGACGACTCCCGCGCCTACGGGGTGGCGGATGTCATCGGACAAGTAGTGTTTCGCTACTGGCCGCAACCCCGTCGGCTAAGTTAACCTGCGTTAACCGCAGCACACCTGAATCTTGCGGTTGCTTGTCCCGGGTGACCCCCGCATCGCACGTCGGTCCGCGCAGACTCGCGCGAAGGCCGGCTGGCACACCGACGTACCGATGCGTGTCTGGAGTTCCTTTGTCCTTCTTCAGTTTTGAGCTCGACCCTGCCCTGGCCGCGGACCCCGTCTTCGACCTGCACAAGCGGGGCAAGATGGCGATCTCGTGCACCGTCCCGCTGTCCAGCCGCGACGATCTGTCGCTGGCGTACACCCCCGGCGTGGCCCGGGTCTGCGAGGCGATCGCCGCCGACCCGGAGCTGGCCGCCGACTACACCTGGACGGCCAACACGGTCGCGGTGGTCACCGACGGCTCCGCGGTCCTCGGGCTCGGCAACATCGGCCCGAAGGCCGCGATGCCGGTCATGGAGGGCAAGGCCGTGCTGTTCAAGCAGTTCGGCGGCGTCGACGCCATCCCGATCTGCCTGGACACCCAGGACGTCGAGGGCATCATCGCGGTCGTCAAGGCGCTCGGCCCCTCCTTCGGCGGGATCAACCTGGAGGACATCAGCGCGCCGCGCTGCTTCGAGATCGAACGCCGCCTCGACGAGGCGCTGGACATCCCGGTGTTCCACGACGACCAGCACGGCACCGCGATCGTCGTGCTCGCCGCGCTGCGCAACGCGGTCGCCCTGCTCGGCCGCCGCTTCGCCGACCTGCGAGTGGTGATCAGCGGCGCGGGCGCGGCCGGCGTCGCGATCACGAACACCCTGATCGCGGCCGGCATCCAGGGCGAGAACGTCATCGTCTGCGACTCCCGGGGCATCATCCACGCGGACCGGCCCGGCCTGACCGGGACCAAGGCCGCGCTGGCCGAGGCGACCAACGTCTCCGGGCGTACCGGTGCCATCAAGGAGGCGCTGATCGGCGCCGACGTGCTGATCGGGGTCTCCGGCGGGCAGATCGAGGAGAGCGCGCTGGCCGGGATGGCGCCGGGCGGCATCATCTTCGCGCTGGCCAACCCGACCCCGGAGGTGCCGCCGGCGCTGGCCCACAAGTACGCGGCGATCGTCGCCACCGGCCGCAGCGACTTCCCCAACCAGATCAACAACGTGCTGGCGTTCCCGGGCATCTTCCGGGGCGCGCTGGACGCCCGGGCGACCCGGATCACCGAGCGGATGAAGATGGCGGCGGCCGAGGCGATCGCCGAGGTCGTGGCCGGCGAACTGCGGGCGGATGCGATCGTGCCGTCGGCGCTGGATCCGCGGGTGGCTCCGGCGGTGGCTGAGGCGGTCGCTCGCGCGGCGGAGCGGGATGGGGTGGCGCGGTTTGTTGCGGCGCCTCAGCCGCCTTCAGCTACCACGCCGACTACTCCGGCGGCTTTGGTCTGAGCGGTTGGGCGGGGCCGGGGCGCTTCCATGCGTCCCGGCTCGGCCTGGCGTCCGGCTCGGCCTGGGGCGGCCTCGGGTTGGCCCGGCTTGACGTGCGGCCCGGCTTGACGTGCGGCCCGGCTTGCCGTGCGGCCCGGCTTGCCGTGCGGCCCGGCTTGCCGTTCGCTTCGGGGTCCGGTGGGGCACGGACCCTGGTTCGTGAGGGCAAGATCGGCGGGACCGGCCTAAGCTGCGAGGTATGCGAGCCGCCTTTGCCAGTGCGACGAAGCCCGACGAGCCGCTAGCAGGACTGACGGTCGGCGACCTTCCGGAGCCGTCCCCGCCGGAGGGCTGGGTGACAGTTGATGTGCGCGCCAGTTCGCTCAACCATCACGAGATCTGGTCGCTGCGCGGCGTCGGCCTGCCCGCCGACCGGCTGCCGATGATTCTCGGCTGCGACGCGTCCGGTGTGGACACCGCTGGCCACGAGGTCGTCGTCTATCCGGTGATCCGGGACCCCGAGGACCCGCGTGGCTACTCCCTGCTCTCCGAGCGCTGGCCGGGCACGCTGGCCGAACGGGTGGCCGTACCGGCGGAGAACCTGGTGCCCAAGCCGGCCGGCCTGTCGTTCCTGGACGCGGCCTGCCTGCCGACGGCTTGGCTGACCGCGTACCACATGCTCACCGCGCGCGGTCGCATCGCCGACGCCGAATCGGTTCTGGTGCAGGGCGCCGGCGGCGGCGTGGCGACGGCAGCGGTCGCGCTCGCGCTCGCACTCGGCAAGCGCGTGTACGCGACCAGCCGCGACGCCACCAAGCGCGAACGGATCGCCGAACTGGGCGCCACCGCGGTCGAACCCGGCGCTCGCCTGCCCGAACGGGTCGACGTGGTGATCGAATCGGTGGGCGCACCGACCTTCGAGCACTCGCTGAAGTGCTCGGCGCCCGGCGCCCGCATCGTGGTCTGCGGCGCGACCGGCGGCCCGTTCCCGAAGATCGACCTGCGCCGGGTGTTCATGATGCAGCTGGAGATCCTCGGCAGCACCATGGGCACAGCCGAGGAGCTGAAGGCCCTGCTGGAGCTCTGCGTGGCCCGCGACATCCGCCCGGTGATCGACTCCACCTACGGCTTCTCCGCGGTCGGCGACGCCTTCGCCCGGCTGAACTCAGGCGACGTCTTCGGCAAGGTGGCGATCGACCACCTGCACTAGGCCGTGTTTAGGAAGTGGTGGTGGCCTGGTCAGGTCACAGGCGGCGTGTCGGTGATCGAAAAGTAGGGAGGTCTCCGGTAGATCGTTCATC